>DASTDN010000577.1:0-5288 GCA_035710365.1 Streptomyces sp.
CAGTAATCTCGGCGTTCATGGAGCAGAGGCATCTCGGTCGCACCGGCCTGCGCGTGTCCCGCATCGGTCTCGGCACCCTCACCTGGGGCCGTGACACCGACGAGCACGACGCCGCTGACCTCTTGAAGACGTTCTGGGAGGCGGGCGGAAGCCTCGTCGACACGGCGGACGTGTACGGCGACGGGGAGGCCGAATATCTGCTCGGAAAGCTGATCGGCGGGCTGGTGCCGCGCCGTGACCTGGTGATTTCCACGAAGGCGGGCAGCGTCCCGGACCCCGACCGGCGCTTCGACGGCTCGCGCGCCCATCTGCTGTCCGCGCTGGACGCCTCGCTCGCCCGGCTCGGCACGGACCACGTCGACGTGTGGCACGTCCACGCCTACGACCCGTACACGCCGCTGGAGGAGACCCTCCAGGCGCTCGACCTGGCCGTCAGCAGCGGGCGGGCCCGCTACGCCGGGGTGTCGAACTTCTGCGGCTGGCAGCTCGCCAAGGCGGCGACCTGGCAGATAGCGGCGCCGGGTGCGCACACCCGGCTGGCGAGCACACAGCTCGAGTACTCGCTGCTGCAGCGGGGCGTGGAGCGGGAGGTGCTGCCTGCCGCGCTGGACCTGGGGATCGGGCTGCTGCCCTCCTCGCCGCTCGGGCGCGGGGTGCTGACCGGCAAGTACCGCACGTCCACGCCGGCCGACTCGCGGGGCGCCTCCGAGCATCTGGCGCCGTTCGTCGCGCCGTACCTGGACGACACGGCGAGCCGGATCGTGGACGCCGTGGCGACGGCCGCCGACGGGCTCGCGGTGACGCCGCTGCAGGTCGCCCTCGCCTGGATCCGGGACCGGCCCGGGGTCGTCGCGCCGGTCGTGGGCGCGCGCAACGCGCGGCAGCTCACGGCGGCGTTGTCAGTGGAGGCGCTTACTCTTCCTGACGAGATCTGCCGGGCGCTCGACGACGTGTCGGCGCCGGTGCACCGCTATCCCGATCACGACTGGAGCACGCTGTGAGCACGGACCCCGAGACCACGGGAGAACCGGAGCCGGGGACCCCGGGAGCCGATGGCACCTCCGGGGCGGACGGCGCGGACACCGGAGCCGGCGCCCCGGGCGGTGTCGCCCGTGGCGAGGGCGCCGACGGGCCCAGGTCCGCCGCCTCCGGGGAGCCGGCCTCCGAGGGTGCGGAGGCCAAGGCCCCGACCCAGGTGTCCGAGGCCGAGGCCGAGTTGCGGGCGCAGCAGTTGGAGCGGGAGCGCATCGAGCGGCGGAAGGCCGGGAAGACGGGCCCGATCGAGGCCGGCACCAAGCTCAGCGGCAAGGCCGCCGACCTGCTCGCCGCCGTACGGGCCGTGGAGAGCGGCGACAGGCCGGCGGCCACGGTCTTCACCGAGCCCGGGACCGGGTCTCCGGCGCCCGGGCCCGCGCCGCGCCGCCCCGCTCCGGAGCCCGCCCGAAGGCCGCAGCCGGTGACGGCCGGTGCGGCGGCGCCCGCCGCCCCGGCACCGGCGACCGTGGAGGGCGTACGGGCCGTGCTGGGCCGGGGCGGCGCACCGGAGGCGCTGGCGCCGCGGGCCGCGGCCGCACTCGGCGAGGGCGCGCCCGGCCGGCTGGCGGAGGACCCCTGGCAGTTGCTGCGGGTGAGCGGGGTGCGGCCCGAACAGGCCGACGGGTTCGCGCGCGCGCTGCTCGGCCCGGAGTGCGGCCCGGACGACGAGCGCCGGGGCCGTGCGGTCACGGCCTGGCTCCTGGAGCAGGCGGCGCTCGCCGGGCACACGGCGCTGGAGATGTCCGCGCTGACGGCCGCGCTGGCCGGGCAGGGGGTGCCCGACCCGGACGCCGCCGTGCAGAGCGCTCTCGCCGAGGGTGAGGCGCTGGTCTTCCAGGACGCGCTGGACGAGCCGGGGACCCCGGCCCCCGCGGCGGACGGCTCCGGGGACGACGAGGAGCGTCTGGTGCGCGTCCTGGTGGGCCTGGAGCGGTACGCGCTCGCGGAGGAGTCCCTCGCCGACGGCCTGGCCCGGCTGATCACCTCGGTGCCCAAGGAGGACGGCCCGGCCGAGGAGTGGGAGCGGGCCGCCGCCGCGGCCGGGGGGTCGGCGGGCGAGCTGATCCGCGCGGTCGCGGCCCACGGCCTGGTGCTGCACACGGGCGGCGAGGCGTCCCGCGCCGAACCGGCGGCTCTGCTGCGCACGGCCGGTGACCTCGGGTTGCGGGCCTGGGCCGCTGCCCACGGCCCCGACGGGAGCCACCGCTTCGGCGCCCTGCTGGCGCCTGCGGGAGCGAGTGGGTCAACCGGCGGTGACGAGCCCCCCGTCGCCACGGTCGTCGGCCTCCTCGCGGGCGGCGAGGGCCCGGGGCGGGACGCGGACGGCGCGCTGGACCTCGACCTGCTGGTGGTGCTCGATGCGCCGCAGCTCGACGTGGAGACGGCCGCCCTGCTCACGGAGTCGCTGCCGGACGGCGCCCGGCTGGTGCTGGCCGGGGATCCGGCGGTGCTGTGGTCCGTGGGGCCCGGCCGGGTGTTCGCGGACCTGCTGACGGCCGGGGTGTGCCCGCGCATCGCGTCGCGGCGCCCCGACCCGGGCCCGCTGGGCGAGCTGGTGTCCGCGGTGGGCGTGGGCGAGCTGATCCAGGTGGAGGCGCCCGGAAAGGAGGTCGTCATCGTGCCGGTGCGGGACGCGGGCGAGGCCGTGCACCGCACCGTGCAGCTCGTCGCGGACTCGGTGCCCCGGGCGATCGGCGTCCCGGCCGAGGAGACGCAGGTGATCACGCCGGGGCACGGCGGCGCGGCCGGCACCCGCGTCCTCAACGCCGCGCTCAAGGAGCGCCTCAACCCGGGCCCCGGCCGCTTCGGCGGCTTCGACCCGGGCGACCGCATCGCCTACTCCCCCGCCCCGGGCCGTACGCTGCCGGGCCGCGTGGTCGGTGCCGGCGCCGACGGGCTGCACCTGTCGTGCGGGGGCGAGGCCGTGGTCGTACCGAAGGAGCGGGTGGAGCGGGCCGTGCGGCACGGCTGGGCCCTGACCGCGCACCAGGCGGCGGGCACCCGCTGGCCCGCGGCGGTCGTGGTCCTGCCCGGCGACGCCGCGCAGGCGCTGAGCCGCCCCTGGGTCTACACGGCGTTCAGCCGCGCCGGCCGCCATCTGTCCGTGGTGCACGGCGTGGAACAGGCCCTGCCCCGTGCCGTCGCCGACATCCCGGCCAAGCCCCGCACGACCCGCCTGCCTGCCCTGCTCGCCCCGCAGGTCCCGACGGCCGGCTGAGCGGGGCCACCGCCGCGTCACGGGACATACGGCGACGGCGGTGGTCCCGGGGAGGGACCCCGTGACCACCGCCGTCCTCGGAACAACGCCGGCATGGCCCCGCGCACGCCACCGCAGCTAACGGCCGGAGTCGAGCGGCTCCAGCTCGTCGTCGTCCGTGTCGTCCTCGTCGTCCTCGTCGTCGTGGTCATCGTCGTCGTCGAACACCGCGCTGACGTCGAAGCGGCACACCACGCGCTGCGCGTCGATCTGCTCGAACGGCGCCTCCAGCCACTCCCCGGCGTCGGCCGGTTCGTCGGCGGCCGTCACCCAGAGCGTGGAGTCACCCTCTTCGAGGCCGAACTCCTTGTGCCGGGAGGCGATCTCGTCCGCTTCGAACTCCCCGAACAGGATGCCCAGCGCCCCGTGGACCGTGCCCGAGGCCTCCGCGTCGCCGTCGTCGTCCGCCGCCTCGATCCGCTCGGCCTGGGCCCGCAGCCGCTGGGGTTCGGCCACGGTGTAGTCGCGGCGGATCAGCACGCTCAGCGCGTTCGGCTCCTCGGGGCCCGTGTACGGCGGCAGCGTGTCGTCCGTACCGGGGATCTCGAAGGGCGTGACCTCGTCGTAGCGGTCGTAGAGCAGCTCGTCGTACGTCTCGGCGGCCGCGGCGAGCTCGTTGAACGCCTCGTAGACGGCGGGGTCGTCCTCACCCGACCGGCGTTCGACCGCGGCCAGGTGACGGTCGAGCGCGGTCTTGACCGCCTCGGCGGCGGCGCGTACCGCGGCAGCGGTGGGCTGCGCAGCATCAGACATACCGCAGACGCTATCCGTACCGGGCGGCTGCACGCACAATAGATGCGATGCCGGAATACGAATTTGTCGACGTGTACCTGCCGCGTGGGGTGTCCCGCAAGGAAACGACACGCCTGCTGACGGACCACGCCGAGTACGGAAACTGGGAGTTGTACCGTTTGAGCCTGCTGCGCGACGGCAGCCGCAGGGTACGGCTGCGGCGGCGGATCATCCGCCAGGTGCGCGCCACCTGGTGAGTCGGGCGGCCACGAGACGACCAGAGCCAAGGCAACGGCGAAAGACAGAGAACGACGAAAAAGGAGCGGGTCCCGCCGAAGCGGGACCCGCTCCGCCGGACGACTACGCCGAGGCGCGCGACTTGCGGTACAGCACCGCACCCGCGAGCACCGCGGCCGCGGCCGCCGGCACGGCCGCGCCGACCGGCACACCGGCACCGGTCTGCGCGAGCTGCTCGATGCCCTGGGGCTGAGTGACGGTCTGCGTACCCGGCTCGTTGGCGTCCGAGCCGTCCGAGCCGTCCGAGCCGTCCGAGCCATCCGGGGTGTCCGAGGTGTTCGGCGTGCCGGGCTCCTGAGGGCCGCCGGGCTCACCCGGAGTACCGGGCTCCTCGGGTCCGCCCGGCTGCTCCGGCTCCGTGACCGGCGGCGTGTTCTGGCCGTCGTCGGGCGGCGTGGCGGATCCGTCCGAGCCGTTCTCGCAGGTGTTGCCCGCCGACGGGTTGGAGGCGCCCACCACGCTGACGGAGTTGCCGCACACGTTCACCGGCGCGTCCACCGGCGCTTCGACGTGGTTGCCCGAGCCGATGCCCGACGAGCCGCCGGTGTCGCCGCCGGCGTGCGAGCCGCCGCCGGAGGAACCGTCGTTGCCGGAGCCGCCCTCGGACGAGCCACTGTCACTGCCGTTGGTGCACGCGTTGCCCATCGCCGGGTTGAGTACCCCGATGACGTCGACGGTGTTGCCGCAGACGTTGACCGGCACGGACACCGGTGCGGACACCGTGTTGCCGGACAGCACGCCGCCCGAACCCGAACCGGTGCCGTACGCCGCCGAGTCGGCGTGGGCGACGCCGCCCATTCCGGCGAGCACGCCGGTCGCCGCAGCCACGGTCATCAGACCCTTGCGGGTGACCTGTCGCATTTCCTGAATCCCTGCCTTGCCCTGGTCCCGTGGATACGGGAATGCCGAGAATTCCGACGTTGCCGTCGTTCCCCCGCCCTCGAAGGCCGCACAGTCCGTCGGGCCC
>DASTDN010000578.1:0-7294 GCA_035710365.1 Streptomyces sp.
CTGGGGGTCAAGGGGTCGCAGGTTCAAATCCTGTCGTCCCGACGGTGAAGTAGCAGGTCAGAGGGTCCCTTCGGGGCCCCTCTCGATCGTTCCAGGGGCGGTGCCCGCCTCTTACCCGCTTGCCCTGAGTCAGACGGGCGCGCTGTCGGTCCGAACCGCTTGCTGCAGCGGCAGGTCCACGACCATCACGGCGTACACCGGGGAGTCGGGGAACGGCTGGTCCTCCCCGGCCTTCCGGTAGCCCCACGACTCGTACAAGGCCTTCACCCTCGGGTGTGTCACGTCCACCAGCAGCGCCGCCAGGGACTCGTCCCGGGAGTCCATCAGTGCCCGGTGCAGCCGCTCCGCCACGCCCGTCTTCCGCCACCGCTCGCGCACCATCAGCTCGGAGAAGTGGAACGTGCGGGGCTCTTCAGGCGCCGGATCCAGGTGCTCGCGCCACCACTCGCGGCCCTCTGCGGCGGGGGCGCCGTAGGCGAAGCCCCCCACCTCGTCGCCGTCGTACGCGATCACGCACGAGAAGCCCGGGTTACCTCCCCAGTGATCCACGAACCAGGGGAACTTCTGCCGGAACTCGTCGTCCGCCATCCGGTCGACGTGCACGTCCGCGTGCACGTCGATCAACGTCTGCCGGATTTCCGGCAGCTCGTCGTGACCGTAGTGGCGCAGCTCCACAGCAGAGGTCATCGGGCCCGGCTCCATTCTGATCGGTAACGGTCCTGCCACTCTCGCGCCACGTCGGCGTCCGGCGCCAGTGTGATCAAATCCCTGTAGAAGTCTCCGAGGTAGGACCGCATCCGGCCCGGCAGGGCGTTGCCGTGCATCAGCGTGAACACCTGCTCCGCCGTGGCGCAACCCTGGTCCACGTCCCGCTGGTGAAGCTGGGTCAGGGCGAGCTGGAGGGTGGCGAGTGCGCGGTTCCGGCGGAACGGCTGCGGAATGACAGCCAGGGCGCGATGTGAAGCGGCCTCCGCCCCCGCTGCGTCCCCGATCTCATCCCGGACGATTGCGGTGATGGCCAGCAGTTCCGCGGACCCGTAGAACGCCACCCAGGACGGCCGGGGCTCTTGCAGCGATGCCTTCGCCAGTGCCTCCTCCGCGTGCCCGAGCGACCGCAGGGCGCACCGCCGGTCCCCGGCGCTGGAGTGCCCGACCGCTGTGCGCGCGTGGGCGAGGGAGGCGTACAGAGGGTCTCGTCGCGTGACGGCGGTCGCCTGCGCCGCCCGGCCCGCGTCCACGGCTTGCGAGAACTCACCGCGATGCAGTGCGAGCATGGCGTGCGAGTTCCACACCCGCAGCTCGGCCACGGAGTCCTTCGCCATGCCCGCCAGGTACAGCGCCCGGTTCAGGTGGCCCAAGGCACGGTCGCTCTGGCGGGCGTCCACCGCCGACCACGCGGCCGACGCGGTGTAGTTCGCGGCCACGCTGAAGAGGCGCTGCCGGACGCGTTGGGATGCCGCCCGTTTCTGGAGGTCCAGCGCCTCGGCGGCGCCCGCGAGCGCGGCCCGTTCCAGGGCCTCGTGGCCGCCCACGGAGGCGTCCAGGGCCGTCAGGGCGTCCAAGCCGCTGCGCAGCCGGATCACGTCCGTGGTGCCGACGGCGTGCGGCCGGGTCGCGACCAGCGGTACAGCGGCGGCCGTCGTTCCGGTAGCGGCTGCGATGAAACTCCTGCGATGCACGGGATCATCCTCCGGGCTGCTCGGGGCGCTGCGTCGTCCCGCCGGGGGCGCAAAGCCCAGCTCTTGGGCGGTACAGCCGAACACTGCCTCCAGTGCTTCGCGCTGCCGTGGATGAGGGCGGCGGGTCTTTCCGGTCAACCAGTGCCGCACCGTGCGGTCACTCACGGTGCCTTCCCTGCCGATGGACCGGAGGTAGTCGTTCACTGCCTCCGCCAGCTCGGTCTGGGTCAGCCCTGCTTCGCTGAGCGCGTTCGCCAGGTGCCTGTTCGCCTCCACGCCTTCAAGGTAGCGAGGCAGCAGGACCCGGGTGCCGGAGCGGGCGCGAAATTTCCGGTTGCCCGCGTTGCACGCCGTCGCGAGTTTTCCTCACAGCCCGTCACGACCCGTCGTTCACTGAATGACAGGCCGCCACCGGATCGACAGGGGCGGCCGGTTGGAGTGGTCCGCCCCTGCGTCCCCCGTCAGGGGCGGGCCACACCTCCGCTCACCGACGAGGGGTCCTGATGACCGTGACCACCACTCCCAGACCTACCGGGCACCCCGGCTACAGCGAGACGATGCCTCGCGAGCCCGGGAGCGCCGCGACCGCCCGGCGCCTGGTGCGCGCCGCGTGTGCTGCGTGGCACCTGGACGACTTGGCCGAAGGGGGCGCCCTCGTCGTCTCCGAGCTGGTGGCCAACGCCGTGCAGCACGCTCGGCGGGAGTCCATCCGCGTGGTGGTGGAGCGCACCGCCAAGGGCACGCTCAGGGTGGCCGTCGCAGACTTGTCCCGTTCGCGCCCGGTGCCGCGCGCGCCCGAGAGCGGCGAAGAGGGCGGGCGCGGCCTGCTTCTCGTGGCGACGCTGGCGGCCGACTGGGGCACGGACGAGCGGCGCTGGGGCAAGGTCGTGTGGGCAGACCTGGGGGGAAGCGAGTGACCGCGGGAGAGACCCCCGTGCGCAGCGCTGCCCGAGCCCACCTGTCGCAGTTGATCGAGATGTTCGGCACGGACGGATGCCTGCGGATCAGCACGGCTCATGAACCCGGTTCAGCCGTTCGGGCCCCGGCTCCCGCCCCTGACAGCGGCGAGCCGGGGGACGACGAGCAGGCGTGAGTGCTCCCAGAACGAGGCGAAGCCCCAGCCGGTGCACTTCACCGAGGCGGGGCTTCGTCGTCTCACGTCCGTCTCACACAGGTCTCACAGACTCGTTGTGCGGGGACGGACTGTGCGTCCTGTCGTCCCGACGGTGAAGGAGGGCGTGAAGCCCGGCTCAGGGTCTTGTTCCCGCTTCGGCGGGGCAAGGCCCTGAGGTGTTTCTGTTCCGGGGCGGGCGTGCGGGTGTCAGCGTGCTGTCTGCCGTTGCCAGCGCCTCTCGCCGTCGTGCCAGGCGTCGGTGGGGGTGAGTCCGGCGGCCGCCGCCACGGCCGCCGATGCCCGGTGGTCCGGGTGGATGTGGGCGACGACGGTCCGCACCCGTCGGCCGCCGAGCCAGCCGACGAGGCCCCGGGCCGCTTCGGCGGCGATGCCCCTGCCCTGCCACGGTGCGCCGACCACCCAGGCGACCTCGGCGACGGGGCCGTGGCCGGACGGGGCGACCGTCGCCTGGACCGTCCCGGTCAGGCACGCGTCCGCGCGGAGCCGGATCACCCAGTTCAGCCAGGTGACCGCGGGGTCGGGGGAGCCCGCGGCCAGGCGCTCGTAGCGGGCGCGCAGGGCCCGCGGGGTGTCGGGGGCGCCGCCGACGAAGGTGTGCAGGGCCGGATCGGACAGGACGGCGGCCATCTCGTCGGCGTGCTCGACGCGCAGCGGCAGCAGGTCGAGCCGGCCGGTCGCGACGGGCCCGGCCGTGAGGCGGCGGGCGGGGGTCACGGCCGTACCAGCAGGCGGAAGTCGAAGGCGTAGCGGGAGGCCCGGTACAGGTGGGTGCCGTGTTCGACCGGGCGGCCCGTGTCGTCGTAGGCCGTGCGCTGCATGGTGAGCAGGGCGGCGCCCTCGGGCTCGTCGAGGCGGGTGGCCTCCTCGGGAGTGGCGATGCGGGCGCCGACGCTCTGGCGGGCGCTGTGCAGGACGACGCCGGCCGAGCGCATCATGCGGTACAGGCCCGTCGACTCCAGGCGGTCCGTGCCGAGGTCCAGCAGGCCCGCCGGGAGGTAGTTGCAGAGGATCGCGACCGGCTGGCCGTGGGTGCCGCGCAGCCGTTCCAGGGCGGTGACCTCCGTGCCCTCCGTGATGCCGAGGGCGGCCGCCACCTCGGGGGAGGCGGGGACGGTCTCGTTGCGGACCACCCGCGTGTACGGGCCCTGCCCGGCCGCCTCCAGGTCGTCGTAGAGGCTGCTCAGCTCCAGGGGGCGTTTGACCTGGGTGTGGACGACCTGGGTGCCGACGCCCCGGCGGCGGACCAGGAGGCCCTTGTCGACCAGGGACTGGATGGCCTGGCGGACCGTGGGGCGGGACAGGCCGAGACGGACGGACAGGTCTATCTCGTTGCCCAGGAGGTTGCCCGGGGCGAGCAGCCCCTGCTCGATGGCCGCCTCCAGTTGCCGCGCGAGCTGGTAGTACAGCGGCACCGGACTGGAGCGGTCCAGGGCGAAGTCCAGGCGGTCGAGCGCGGGCGCGGCCACGGCGCGTGCGGGGTCACCGGTCCTCGCCATGGAGGTACCTCCCTCTCGGGTCTCGGAGTCTCACGGGTCTGTCAGAGGTGGCGGCGGCGGGCCGTGACCTGGCGGGCGTAGTCCTCGCGGGCGGCTCGCGCGGGTTCGCGGGTGGCCGTCTCGGCGACCGGCACGTCCCACCACGCCTCGGCCGGGGGAGCCGTGGGAGTCGGGTCCGTCTCGATGTACACGCAGGTCGGGCGGTCCGAGGCGCGGGCCTCGGCCAGGGCCTCGCGCAGTTCGCGGACCGTCTTGGCGCGCAGGACGTCCATGCCGAGGCTCGCCGCGTTGGCCGCCAGGTCGACGGGCAGGGGGGCGCCCGTGAACGTGCCGTCGGCGGCGCGGTGGCGGTAGGCGGTGCCGAAGCGCTCCGCGCCCACCGCCTCGGAGAGCCCGCCGATGGAGGCGTAGCCGTGGTTCTGGAGGAGGACGATGTTGACCGGCAGGTTCTCCTGGACCGCCGTGACGATCTCCGTCGGCATCATCAGGTACGTGCCGTCACCCACCAGCGACCAGACCACCGTGCCGGGGGCGGCCTGCTGCACGCCGAGCGCGGCCGGGATCTCGTAGCCCATGCAGGAGTAGCCGTACTCCAGGTGGTACTGGCGCGGGGACCGCGAACGCCACAGTTTGTGCAGGTCGCCGGGGAGGGAACCGGCCGCGTTGATGACCACGTCCTCGTCGCCGACCACCGCGTCCAGCGCGCCCAGCACCTGGGTCTGGGTCGGGACCGCGTCGTCGTCCGCGCGGTAGGCGGCGTCCACCGTCTCGTCCCAGCGGGCCTTGCCCGCGGCGTACTCGGCCTCGTAGGCGGCGCTGACGCGGTGTCCGGTGAGGGCCCCGGCGAGGGCGGTCAGGCCGGCGCGGGCGTCGCAGACCAGGGTGCGGGCGGACAGTTTGTGCGCGTCGGACGCCGTGACGTTGAGGTTGACGAAACGGACGTCCGGGTTGCCGAAGAGGGTGCCCGAGGCCGTGGTGAAGTCGCTGTAGCGGGTGCCCACGCCGATCACCAGGTCGGAGGTGCGGGCGAGGCCGTCGGCGACGGCCGTGCCGGTGTGGCCGACGCCGCCCACGTCGGCCGGGTGGTCGTGGCGCAGGGAGCCCTTGCCCGCCTGGGTGGAGGCCACGGGGATGCCGGTGGCGTCCGCCAGAGACCTCAGGGCCTCTTCCGCCTCGCTGTGGTGGACGCCGCCGCCCGCCACGATCAGGGGGCGCGCGGCGGACCGGACCGCCCGGACGGCCTCCGCGAGTTCCGCCGGGTCCGGCGCGGGGCGGCGCACGTGCCACACGCGGTCGGCGAAGAACTCCCCGGGCCAGTCGAAGGCCTCCGCCTGCACGTCCTGGGGCAGGGCCAGGGTGACCGCGCCGGTCTCCACCGGGTCGGTCAGCACCCGCATCGCGTTCAGCGCGGAGGCGATGAGGGCCTCGGGGCGGGTGACGCGGTCGAAGTAGCGGGAGACCGGGCGGAGGGTGTCGTTGACGGACACGTCCGCCGAGACGGGGTGCTCCAGCTGCTGGAGCAGGGGGTCGGCGGCGTGCGAGGCGAAGTAGTCGCCGGGCAGCAGGAGGACCGGCAGGCGGTTGACGGTGGCGAGGGCCGCGCCCGTGACGAGGTTCGTCGCGCCGGGGCCGATGGACGTCGTCACGGCCTGGACGGACAGCCGGTTGAGCTGGCGGGCGTGACCGACGGCCGCGTGCACCATGGCCTGCTCGTTGCGGCCCTGGTGGAACGGCATGACGTCGCCGTACTCCACGAGGGCCTGGCCGATGCCGGCGACGTTGCCGTGGCCGAAGATGCCCCACACGCCCGAGACGAGCCGGCGGCGCACGCCGTCCCGCTCGGTGTACTGGGCGGCGAGGAAGCGGACGAGGGCCTGGGCGGTGGTCAGGCGGCGGGTGGGGGCGCTCATCGGGACCTCTCGGGCGCGGTGTAGAGGGGCAGACGCGGGTCGACGGGCTGTGCGGGCCAGGTGTCGCGGATCCAGGCGTGGTCGGGGTGGTCGCAGATCAGCCAGGCACGCTCGGTGCCGGGGCCCGCCATGACGTTCAGGTAGTACATGTGGTGGCCGGGCACCGCCATCGACGGGCCGTGCCAGCCGTCCGGGATGAGGACGACGTCGCCGTCGCGGACCTCCGCGAGCACGTCCGTCTCCCGGCCCGCGCCGGACGGCGAGACCCGCTGGTAGCCGAGGCCCGGGGTGCCGTCGTGGGCGGCGAACTCGAAGTAGTAGATCTCCTCCAGCACCGACTCCTCGCCCGGCCGGTGCTCGTCGTGCTTGTGCGGCGGGAACGACGACCAGTTGCCGCCCGGCGTCAGCACCTCCACCGCGATCAGTCGGTCGCAGTCGAAGACACCGGCCGCGCCGAAGTTGTTGACCTGGCGGGAGCAGGTGCCGCTGCCGCGCAGCTCGACCGGCACGGACGACGCCGGGCCGTAGCGGGCGGGCAGCCGCCGCTCGCAGCGCGCCCCGGTCAGCGCGAACCGTCCGCCGCCCGCCGACGTCACGGTCGCCCGCGCGTCCCGGGGCACGTACGCGAAGTCGGTGACCGCGCTGAACACGTCGGGGCGGCCGTGCAGGCCGAAGGTGTCGTGCCCGAAGTCGTCGGCCGCCGCGACCGTGCACGCGCCGGCGAGCGGCAGCACGATCCACTCGCTCTCACCCGTGTCGAAGGTGTGCGAGCCGCCCGGCGGCAGCTCCAGCACGCGGAGCGCGGAATGGGACCAGCCCGCCGACTCCGGGGTGACGTCCACGGCGCAGGGGCCGCCGGGCGCCCGGCCGGCGGGCAGGTGGTACGGGCCGTACGGGCTCGTCGTCATCGGTGTCTCCTCGTCGTCCTCGCCCGCCGCGCGGCCGGCGGTGTCCGCCTCGTGGCCCATCCCGCCCGCGCCGGCCGGGTGGCGTCCGCCGCCCGGCGCACCCCGGGCGGCGTCCGCACCGCGGCGCGCCGGGCCCGCCCCGCCGCGCGTCCCGCCCGCCGCGCGG
>DASTDN010000579.1:0-6164 GCA_035710365.1 Streptomyces sp.
TCCTGCTCGATGAAGCCGAAGCCCTTTTCCGCGTTGAACCACTTCACGGTGCCAGATGCCATATTGAATCTCCCTTGGGGGCAGTGCCCGGAGTCCGCACCTTGCGGACCCGGAGTCGCCGCGATGATCACCCTCCGGAGATTTTCGAGAAAACCTCGACCCCGGACAGTTCAGCAAACGAAAAGAGTGCTCGTCGACGAAAGGCCGGGAGAGCACTCGAAAGTCTCTGTTAACCAAAACTGCAACTGTTATCACGGTAGCACAGGGCGCCCGGCGGGACCCGCTCATCCCGGTGCCCGGAAATACTCCGGAGTCGCGCGGCGAATTTCTGTACCGGCGAAGAGAGGTATGCGGGGCCGGGCGGGGTCTCAGCGCGGGCCCGATTCCGGGTCCGGGTCCTCGGCGGCGCCCGGTCGCGCGTCCCGCCGCAGCAATTCCTCATTCGTCCGCAGGGCCAGGGCGAGCTGATCCTCCAGGGAGACGATGCGGCAGGCCGCCTCGACCGGCGTGCCCTGGTCGACGAGTTCCCGGGCGCGTGCCGCGACCCTCAACTGCCGCCGCGAATAACGCCGGTGGCCGCCTTCCGAGCGCAGCGGCGTGATCAGTCCGGCGTCCCCCACGGAGCGCAGGAAGGCGGGCGTCACCCCGAGCACGTCCGCGGCCCGCCCCATCGTGTACGCGGGGTAGTCGTCGTCGTCGAGGCCGCCGCCGGCCGCGTTCTCAGTGGGCATGGCACCCTTCGTCTCGGAATCGACCCGCCAGGGAAACCCTAACCGCGCCGCTCATCGAAACGTCCATCCGGCAGGACAGGTTTCCGGACCTCCTGCCCGGGCGGCCCTCCGATCCTCGCGCGCAACCGCGACTGCGGCGCGGCGGCCGGTCAGGTGCCCCGGGGGTACGCGCCCGGGCGTCCCCGTGGCTGGGCGCGTACGCCTCCTGAGGCCGCCGCGTCCGTACCGTTCACGCCGTCCGCGCCCCCTGTGCCCTCCGTACCGTCCATGCCGTTCACGCCGGTCACGCGTCCTCGCGGCGGAAGGCTGCCACCAGGTCGAGGGCGACGCGGGCCGCGCGCTGAGCGGCGGCCGTCTGCTTGGCCTGCTTGTCCACCGCCATCTCCTCGTCGCCGAGGTCGCTGACGCACTTCAGCATCGCCCCGCCCACGAAGTCCTTCGCCTTGAACGTCTCCCAGATGGCGTGCAGCACTCCGTGCGCCTCGGTCTCCACCCCGCCGATGTCGACGGACAGGTCCAGGAGCTGGGCGCGCAGTTCCGCTTCGCGCCAGGCGATCACCTTCTCGCCGCTCGCGAAGTCCATCACCCGCAGCGTGCCCTCGCCCCGGGCCTTGTCCAGGTCGCCCCGGACGTCGAGGGCGGTGAACAGCCGCTGCACCTGTTCGTCCCCCCGGTAGACCTGTGGCCGGCCGCCGCCGCCCCCGGGCCGTACCCTCTCGGGGCCGTAGTCGAAGACCGCCCGTGCCAGCAGGACGTCGCCCGGCGCCACCCCGTGCTCGGGGAAGCCGCCGCACACCCCGACCAGGAGCACCAGATGGGGCCGGAACACGGACAGCAGCTCGTGCGTCACCGCCGCCGCCGGCTGGCCGCCCTGGTCGGTCGCCAGCGTCGTGACCACCCGGACCGGCCTCTGATCTGCGGAGATCAGTTCGAAGACGTCGTAGTACCGGCCGTTGCGCTGCAGCGAGGTGCGGGCGATGCCGCGCTCGGCGAGCACCGAGAAGAGCGCCTTGGCCTCCACGGGCACGGCGGTGAGCAGGGCGACGTGGTACTCGTCCCCCCGCGCTCCGGCGGCACCCGCGCCGACGACGCCCGTGCCGGTGCCCTCGGCTGCACCGGTTGCGGTGCCCGTGCCGGTCGTTGTCACTTCGAACCTCGACTTCCGTTGCTCGCGGAACCCGGCGAGCACCGCCTCGGGCTCCAGGCCGAACGACTCGACGTCGGCCTGTACGCGCTTGCGCTCGGCCAGGATGTCCCGCTCGGCGGCCAGCGCCGTCTCCAGGTACGGATTCTCCGGCGGGGTCTTCGCCACCAGCTCCACCAGACGGGAGAACACCCGGTCCGCGACGGGCAGCGGAAGCAGGCGCAACTGGTTGAACGGCTTGCTGATGGTGGCGGGGTAGGTGGTCTTCTGCGTGAGCAGGCGGACGACGCTGGGGAGCAGCGACTCGGTGTAGTCCGGGTCGTCGGCCGCCACGCGCACGACGGCCGCCGCCGCGACGCCCAGGACGCCCGCGTCGCTGTCCCGGAGCCGCTTGTCCGGGCGCGGCCGCTCGGGCGCGATGATGAACTTGATCAGGTCGGCGTCCGCCTCACCGGCCCGCGCCAGCCCTTCGAGAGCCGTCGTGCGGTTCTCCTTGTCCCGGTCGTAGTGGATCACCCTGACCAGCCAGTCCTTCGTCTCCGGTGTGATTTCCCGGCGGCCCACCAGGTCCACGATGGCCCCGCGCAGCGCGCGTCCGGCCCGGTTGCCGCGGGTGGTGTACCGGAGCCGGTCGGCGACCTCCGTGATCCACGACTCGTCCCCGGTGTCCAGGTGCGTCAGGGAACCCACGGCGGCGCGCCGGGTCACGTACGTCTCGTCGGGGTTGCGGATCGTGTGCCGCAGGATGTCCGCGGCCTCCGGGCTGCCTATGTGCCCGAGGGCGTTGGCGGCCGAGCCGCGCACCTTGTCGTCCGGGTCGTCGGTGATCGCGCGGGTGAGCGCCGGGACGGCCGCGGGGTCGCTGATCCGGCCGAGGGCGTTGGCGGCGGAGCCGCGCACCTTGTCGTCGTCGTCGGTGAGGGCCGCGGTGAGCGCGGGAAGCGCCGCGGAGTCGCCGATCCGGCCGAGGGCGTTGGCCGCCGACCCCCGGGTGTGGCCGTCGCGGTCGTCGGCGAGGGCGGCGGTGAGGGCGGGAAGCGCCGCGGAGTGGCCGATCCGGCCGAGGGCGTTGGCGGCCGAGCCGCGCACGATGCCGTTCTCGTCCTCGGCGAGCAGGGCGGCGAGCGCGGGCACCGCTTCGGCGTGGCCGATGAGCCCGAGGGCGTTGGCGGCGGAGCCGCGGGTGTGGCTGTCGGCCTCCTCGGCGAGGGCCGTGGTGAGCGCGGGGATCGCCTCGGGGTGGCCGGTGCGGCCGAGGGCGTTGGCGGCGGAGCCGCGGACACCGGCGTCCTTGTCGCCGACGAGCGTGGCGGTGAGCGCCTCGACCGCCCCGGGGTGGCCGATCCGGCCGAGGGCGCCCGCGGAGGAACCCCGTACGTTCGCGTCGGTGTCGCTGCCGAGGGCCGTGGTGAGCGCGGGGATCGCCTCGGGGTGGCCGATCAGTCCGAGGGCGTTGGCGGCCGAGCCCCGCACGTTGGCGTTGGCGTCGCCGGCGAGCGCGCGGGTGAGCACGGGGATCGCCTCGGGGTGGCCGATGAGCCCGAGGGCGTTGGCGGCCGATCCGCGGATGTGGTTGTCGTCGTCGCCGACGAGGGCCGCGGTGAGGGTGGGCACCGCCTCGGGGTGCCCGATGAGCCCGAGGGCGTTGGCGGCCGAGCCCCGCACATGGGCCTCGCGGTCACCGGCGAGCGTGGCGGTGAGGGCCGGGATCGCCTCGAAGCGGCCGACGAGTCCGAGGGCGTTGGCCGACGAGCCGCGCACACTGGCGTTGTCGTCGGCGAGCCCGCGGATGAGGGCGGTGACCGCGTCGGAGTGGCCGATGAGCCCGAGGGCGTTGGCCGCGGATCCCCGGACGTTCGCGTCCGGGTCGTCCGTCACGGCCGCGGTGAGCGACGGCACCGCCTCCGAGCGCCCGATGCGGCCCAGGGCGCTGGCGGCCGACCCGCGGACGACGGCGTTGCGGTCGGAGCCGATGGTCGCCACGAGGGCGGGAAGGGCCCGGAACATGCCGATCCGCCCGAGTGCGGTGGCGGAGGCACCCCGGACCGCGGCGTCCGTGTCGTCCCGCATCGCGGCCTGCAGGTCGTCGACGTCCTGCTCGCCGCCCCGGACGCTCAGCCAGTTCGCGCTGCGCCGCCGCGCCAGCGGATCGGGGTCCTCGCGCAGCCACGCACGCCGCTTCGCCGCCGCGGCGTCGTCCCGGCCGGGCGTCCTCGGCGCAGACTCCCGCTTGTTCCGCTGGTGGGTCCGGCGCAGCCGCTGCAACGAGGGGGCGTCCAGCAGGCCGTTCCACAGCGCGGCCAGGATGATGTCCGCGAACACCGGGTCGTTCGCGTTCAGCGCGCGCAGCAGCCCGCGCTGGAATCCGTCCCGCAGGACCGTCCGGGGCACCCCGGCCAGCGCCCCGGCCAGCCGGTCGCGTATCTGGCGGCCCTGGGTGAAACAGTCCCCGAGCTGCCGCCACAGCACCCCGCGCACCTCGTCGCCCAGCACGCCCCGGTTGGCCAGCAGGATGTCCACGATCAGTTCGGGCGGCAACGGATTGACATGCCGGACGGGCCTGGAGGGGATGGCGGGCGTGCCGCGCGGCGCGGGCGTACCGCCCGCACCGGAGGTACCGGACACCCCGGGCGCACCAGGTGCACCGGGCGTGCCCGGCGTACCGGCCCTGCCGCTCAACGCCGCCGCCGCGCCGAGGGCCGCGCCGAGGGCGGTACCGGGGGCGGTGCCGTGGGCGGTGCCGGAGAGGGCACCGGCGGCGGCACCCGGCGCGGCACCGGTGGCGGCGGGCGCGGCGTCGTCGGCCAGCAGACCCAGCAGGCCGAGGACGGCGCTGTCGGGGTCGGGCTGCAGACCGACCCAGTCGCCGAGGCACTGGTCCAGGTAGCCGGGGTCGAGGACGACGGGCGGCGGGCTGGTGTTCTGCCAGGCGAGGGCCAGGCCGAAGTCCACGAACGCGGGGTGCAGCAGGCTGTACTGACGGTCCGCCGGATCGCCGACCGGCTGCACCATCTGCGTCTCCAGGAAACCCTTGACCGTGCGGCCGATCGCCTCCTCGCCGCCCCACACCCGGCCGAGCAGCGCCTCCACGTCCACGGCGAGGAAGTCCGCGTTGCCCTTGCCGGTGGTGATCGCGGCCAGCGCCGCCGCGCACAGCGCCGCCTCCATGCCGAGCCCGCGCTTCGCCGCCTCCCGCTCCGCCCTGGTCTCGCCGAACCGGCCCTCGCTGCCCGGCCGTACGACGGTCTCCCGGAGCAGGTCGGCGCGGCTGCGCGGGATCTTCCGGTCCTTGACCGAGCGGGTGCCGAGCAGCCAGTCGGTGAGCAGCGTCAGCATGAACGGGTTGGACGCCACGCCCAGCATGTCGCCCGTTCTGATCTCGGTCAGCGCCTCGGTCGCCGAGCCGTCGCGCATCCCCAGATAGGTCTCGATGTCCTGCTCGCCCAGCGGCTCGATGGACAGGGTGTCGACGTCGCGCTGGACGGTCCACTCCAGCGCGTCGAACCTGCCGCGGGACGTCGCCACCACCGTGAAGTCGTGCGACCCGGCGACGAGCCGGCGGATGAACTTCCATTCCGGGGTGTCGTCGAATTCGCGCTCCAATTCGTTGAGCGCGTCGACCAGGAAGACCACCCGGCTCTTCTTGACGTGCTGTTTCCACAGCGGTTCGTCGATGCCCGACGGGCGTAATTCCCTCGCCAGGTCCTTGACGGACAGGCCGTGCACGTCCAGTTGCCTGATCGTGCGGTTGTCGACGACGACGCACGGAGTCTCGCGTTCCAGAAGCGCGATGGCGCACTGCAGGATCGCGGTGCTCTTCCCGCTGCCCGCGCCGCCGGTCAGCAGCCACGTCCTGGGCCTGGGGTCGAACCTGGTGCTGCGGTCCGGCAACTGGTCGAGGAACGCGTCGAAGCGGAGATGCTCCCCGGAATCGTCCGCGGAATTACGCACACGGAATGTCGGGCGCAAATAGTGCTCGACGGTTCTGCTCTTCAGCCTGGCACGGTACGCACTGTACGGCGAACCACTCATTCCGTCCCCCGTGTCCCCGCTCTGCCCACCCCGACAAATGTGATCCAAGTTATCACGGGGGAAAGATCACGAAAACGAGATCCCGGCCCGCGTCACGGGCGTACGCCGACGGTCCGCGTCACCGCCGATGCCTCACGGTCACCGTTTCCGGCGAACGCCTCACGGTGACCGTCTTCGGCGAACGCCCCCGGCGGTCACCGTCATTGGCGTACGCCCGCGGTCACCCTCGTTGGCGTACGCCCCGCGGTCACCGTCAT
>DASTDN010000580.1:0-5611 GCA_035710365.1 Streptomyces sp.
TTGTCGTTGGAGGACGGGGCGCGTGTGGTGGCGCTGCGGGCTGGGCTGATCGGTCGGGAGCTGGCGGGTCGGGGTGGTATGGCGTCGGTTGCTCTGCCGGTGGGTGAGGTGGAGTCGCGTCTTGGGCGGTGGGCCGGGCGTTTGGGTGTGGCGGTGGTGAATGGTCCTTCGGCCACGGTGGTTGCGGGGGACGCAGAGGCGGTTGCCGAGTTCGTAGCGGCGTGTGAGGCGGAGGGTGTGCGGGTGCGTCTCCTCCCTGTGGATTACGCCTCGCATTCGGCCCACGTGGAATCCATCGAGGCGGAGCTGGAGTCTCTGCTTGCCGGTCTCAGTCCTGGGGCGGGGTCGGTGCCGTTCTACTCGACGGTGGATGCGGGCCTGGTCGATACGGCCGGGCTGGACGGTTCGTACTGGTTCCGTAATCTGCGGCAGCCGGTGCGGTTCCTGGAGACGGCCGAGCGTCTGTTGACGGACGGTTTCTCGGTGTTCGTGGAGTGCAGTGCGCATCCGGTGCTGACCGCGGCGGTCCTGGAGACGGCTGAGGTCGCCGGGCGTCAGGTTTGTGCGGTGGGTTCGCTGCGGCGTGACGAGGGCGGCATGCGCCGTTTCCTCACCTCGGCCGCGGAAGTCTTCGTGCAGGGCGTCGACGTCGCCTGGCCCGCTGTTTTCGAGGGCACGGGTGCTTGTCTCACGGACCTGCCCACCTACCCCTTCCAGCGGCAGAATTACTGGTACATCGACCAGTCCCGCCGCAGGGCAGACGCGTCCTCCTTCGGCATGGCGGAGGCCGGTCATCCGCTGCTCGACGCCGGTACGGAACTCCCGGACGGGGACGGACACCTCTACACCGCCCGGCTCACCACCGACGCGCACCCCTGGCTGCTGGAACACACTCTGCTGGGCACGCCGCTGCTGCCCGGTGCGGCCTTCGTGGACCTCCTCCTGTGGGTCGGCCGAGAGCTGGGATGCGCGCGGGTCGACGAGCTGACGCTGACCGCGCCGCTGCTGCTGTCCGACGCCGCAGCCGTTCAACTGCGTCTGGTGGTGGGCGCGGCGGACCCGGAGGGGCTTCGTACGGTCACCGTCCACTCGCGCCCGGACTCCGCCCCCTCTGCGGACACGGAGGCCGGTGACCACGCGGCCGACTGGACGAAGCACGCTCAGGCGACGCTCAGCCCGGCCCCGGACCCCGCTCCCGGCACCTCCCCGGATCTCGCCCCTTCGCCGGAACGCTTCACGCCCCCCGCACCCGGCTCGGCCCCCTTCCCCGCCGAGGACTTCTACGCCTCCTTCGCCGCACGCGGCTACGGCTACGGCCCGCTGTTCCAGGGCGTACGGTCGGGCCGGCGGGACGGCAACGGGGTGTACGCCGAGGTCGCCCTGGAGGGGACGGTCTCCGCGGCCGACGGGGGTTTCCTCCTGCATCCGGCGCTGCTCGACGCGGCGTTCCAGACGATGAGTCTCGGCGCGTTCTTCCCCGACGACGGCCTGGCCCGCGTGCCGTACACCTTCCGGGGCATTCGCCTGCACGCCACACGGGGGGACGTCCGGATGCTGCGCGTCCGTGTCCTGGCCGCCGGGGAGGGCGCCGTACGCGTCGAGTGCGCCGACGAGCGGGGCCGCCTCGTCTGTGAGATCGACGCCCTCGTCGTGAGCCCGGTCTCGCCGGACCAGTTGCGGCCTGCCGGACGGGACGCCACCCGGGACTTGCTGCACCGGGTCGAGTGGCCCGTACTGCCCTCCCCGACCGGCACCCCGGCGCCCGTTGCCGCCGCCTTCGACTGGACCGTGGTCGGCGACAGCGACCGCGCCCAGGGCGGCCTCGGCCTGGCGAAAGCGCTCGCCCGTGCCGGCGTACCGGTCGTGCACCGGCGGAACCTGGCCGAAGCGCTGACGGCCACACCGACGCCGACGGTCAGGAACACGAAGGAGAACCCCCACGAGACGACGGACCGGGGCACGGGCCCGGACACGGGCACGGACATGGACACGGCCACGGCCACGGGCACGACGTCCCTCGTCGTCGTGCCCGTTCCGACGTCCCCCGCCGTGGACGCCGACGCGGTGCACCGGGCCGTCCACCGCGCCCTGGAAGTGGTGCAGGAGTGGTTGTCCGCGGACCTCGCCCAGCAACCGGCACCGGACGGTGCCGGAGGAGGGGCGGCGCGGCGGCGCCTGGTGCTGATCACGAGCGGGGCCGTGTCCACGGGGAACGCGGACCCGCTCCGGGACCCGGTGGCCTCGGCCGTCTGGGGGCTGGTCAAGTCCGCGCAGTCGGAGCAGCCGGACCGCTTCGTCCTCGTGGACCTCGACGAAGGTCCCGTGGACGGGGCGGCCCTGTCGACGGCCCTCGCGTCCGCGCTGGCGTCCGGCGAACCGCACCTCGCGCTGCGCGCCGGGAACGTCCACGTGCCCAGGCTGGCGACCCTGCCCGCACCGGGCACGCCGTCCCTGGTTCCGCCGCCGGCGTCCACCGACAGCCGGGCGTGGCACCTGGTCGGCGGCAGTACCGGCACCCTCTCGGACCTGGCACTCGTCCCGTCCGGCGCCGACACCGTTCCGCTCGCGCCGGGACAGGTGCGGATCGCGGTGCGGGCGGCCGGACTCAACTTCCGGGACACGCTCATCGCGCTCGGCATGTACCCGGGGGAGGGCGTGATGGGTGCCGAGGGCGCCGGAGTGATCACCGAGGTCGGCCCGGACGTCGTGGGCCTCGCCGTCG
Organism: Streptomyces sp.; assembly: GCA_035710365.1. Classification (GTDB taxonomy): domain Bacteria; phylum Actinomycetota; class Actinomycetes; order Streptomycetales; family Streptomycetaceae; genus Streptomyces. The sequence continues at coordinate 2,723 of DASTDN010000580.1, forward strand.
GGGACCGCGTCCTGGGCATGTGGACCGACGGGTTCGGACCGTACGCCGTGGCCGACCACCGCATGGTGGCGCCGATGCCGCGCGGCTGGACCTACCCGCAGGCCGCCTCCGTGCCCGCCGTCTTCCTCAGCGCCTACTACGGGCTCAAGCACCTGGCCGGTCTGCGCGCCGGGCAGGCGGTGCTCGTGCACGCGGCGGCGGGCGGCGTGGGCATGGCCGCCGTCCAGGTGGCCCGGCACTTCGGCGCGGAGGTCTTCGGCACGGCCGGCCCGGCCAAGTGGGACACCCTGCGCGCGCAGGGCCTGGACGACGACCACATCGCCAGTTCCCGGACCCTGGACTTCGCGGACCGGTTCCTCGGCACGACCGGCGGGCGGGGCGTGGACGTCGTCCTGAACTCCCTCGCCGGCGACTTCGTCGACGCCTCCCTGCGGCTGCTGCCGCGCGGCGGGCAGTTCGTGGAGCTGGGCAAGACGGACGTACGCGACGCCGCGCAGGTCGCCGCCGACCGGCCCGGAACCGGCTACCGGGCGTTCGAGCTGATGGAGGCCGGACCCGAACTGATCGGCCGCATGCTCACCGAACTGCTGGAACTCTTCGCGTCGGGGGCGCTGCGCCCGCTGCCCGTCACCGAGTACGACGTCCGGCGGGCACCCGAGGCCTTCCGCACGCTCAGCCAGGCCGGACACGTCGGCAAACTGGTGCTGACGATGCCGCCCGCCTTCGAGCCGCACGGCACGGTGCTGATCACCGGCGGCACCGGAAACCTCGGGGGCGCGCTCGCCCGGCACCTCGTCACCCGGCATGGAGTGCGCCACCTGCTGCTGGCCGGGCGGCGTGGAGCCGAGGCCGACGGCGCCGGCGAACTCGTACGGGAGCTGAGCGGTCTGGGCGCTCGCGTGACCGTCGCCGCCTGCGACGTCGCCGACCGGGCGACACTGCGGGAACTCCTCGGCGGCGTACCGGCCGAGCACCCGCTCACCGGCGTCGTCCACGCGGCGGGCGTCCTCGACGACGGGGTCGTCACCTCCCTGACCCCGGACCGCGTCGACGGCGTCCTGCGGCCCAAGGCGGACGCCGCGCTCCACCTCCACGAAGCGGCCCTCGACCCCGAACTCGGCCTCGACCTGTCGGTGTTCGTGCTGTTCTCCTCCGTCGCCGCCCTCCTCGGCGGTGCCGGGCAGGGCAGCTACGCCGCCGCCAACGGTTTCCTCGACGGGCTCGCCCAGTACCGGCGGGGGCGCTCCCTGCCCGCGCTCTCCCTCGCCTGGGGCCTGGCCGGAAGCGGACGGATGACGTCCCACCTGGACACCCGGGCCCTCACCCGGCGCATGGCCAGGGGCGGCGTCCTGCCCCTCACCGAGGCGGAGAGCATGGCCCTCTTCGACGTGGCCCAGGGGCTCGACGAGGCACTCCAGGTGCCCGCGCACTTCCACACCGCCGCGCTCGGCGCCGACGGGAACCTCCCGCCCATCTTCCGCGCCCTCCACACCGGCGCGCCGGGCCACGCCGCGGCCCGCCCCGGCCGCTCCGGAAGCCCGGCCCCCGGCCGTTCTCCCGGCGCCGCCGACCCGGCGCACCTCGCCGACCGGCTGTCGGGGCTGACCGGCGACGAGCAGCGCGCGCTGCTCCTCGACACGGTACGCACGCACGCGGCCCTCGTCCTCGGCCACACCGGCACCGACGGCATCCACGCCGACCGTGCCTTCAGGGACCTCGGCTTCGACTCCCTGACGGCCGTCGAAATGCGCAACCGGCTCGCCGCAGCCACCGGGCTGCACCTCGCGGCGACCCTGGTCTTCGACCACCCCGCCCCGGCGGACCTCGCCGAACACCTCCGCTCACGACTGGTCCCCGAAACGCCGGACGTGCCGCCCCTCCTCACCGAACTCGACCGCCTGGAGACAGCGTTCCGGGAACTGGCCGCCGACAACCTCCACTCGGTCGCCCCCGACGACATCGCCCGCAAGGAGATCGCCGTACGTCTCGCCGCCCTCGGCTCGCTGTGGGACGGCCTCCACGGTCATGGCCGGAGCCGTGGCGCGGGCGCCGAGGACGGGGAGCGCAAGCCCGCCCACTCGGTCGTCGAAGACATCGACTCCGCCGCCGACGACGAGATCTTCGCCTTCCTCGACGAGAGCTTCGGCGACTCCTGACGACCGCGACAGCGGAGCCCCACCGGCAGGCACCGGCCCCCCACATCGACCGACGACTCTGACGGGTGACGAGAGATGGCGACCGAACACGAGCAGAAGCTCCGCGACTACCTCAAGCGGGCCACCACCGAGCTCCACCGGACGACGGAACGGCTGAAGGACCTCGAACACCGCACGCACGAGCCCATCGCCATCGTGGGGATGGGATGCCGGTTCCCGGGCGGCGTGTCCACACCGGAAGAACTGTGGGACCTGGTGGCGTCCGGGGCGGACGCGGTGTCTCCGTTCCCGGTGGACCGGGGCTGGGACGTGGCGGGCCTGTACGACCCCGACCCGGACGCGGCGGGGCGCTCCTACGTCCGTGAGGGCGGCTTCCTCCATGACGCGGGTGACTTCGACGCCGGGTTCTTCGGCATCTCGCCGCGTGAGGCGGTGGCGATGGATCCGCAGCAGCGGTTGTTGCTGGAGACGTCGTGGGAGGCGCTGGAGCGAGCCGGCATCGACCCGCGCTCCCTGCGCGGCTCACGGACCAACGTCTACATGGGTGCCTGGAACGGCGGCTACGCCGACGGCGTCCCCGAGCCCTCGGCGGAACTGGAGGCCCAACTCCTCACCGGCGGCGTCGTCAGCTTCACCTCCGGCCGCATCTCCTACGTCCTCGGCCTGGAGGGGCCGGCGGTGACGGTGGACACGGCGTGTTCGTCGTCGCTGGTCGCGCTGCATCTGGCGGTGC
>DASTDN010000581.1:0-6580 GCA_035710365.1 Streptomyces sp.
ATGTCCAGCGAGACCATCACCGACCACGTCCCGGTCTGGGTCAGGCACAGCGACGGCGTGACCATCACGCAGTGGGACTACCCGAGCTGCGAGTCGCTCGGCCTGCTGAAGATGGACTTCCTCGGCCTGCGCAACCTGACGATCATGGACGACGCCGTCAAGATGGTGAAGTCCAACAAGGGGATCGACATCGATCTCCTGAGCCTCCCGCTCGACGACCCCACCACCTTCGAACTGCTCCAGCGCGGCGACACCCTCGGCGTCTTCCAGTTCGACGGCGGCCCCATGCGCTCGCTGCTGCGGCTGATGAAGCCGGACAACTTCGAGGACATCTCCGCCGTGTCGGCCCTGTACCGGCCGGGCCCGATGGGCATGAACTCCCACACGAACTACGCGCTGCGCAAGAACGGGCAGCAGGAGATCACGCCCATCCACAAGGAGCTCGAGGAGCCCCTGCGCGAGGTACTGGACGTCACCTACGGCCTGATCGTCTACCAGGAGCAGGTGCAGAAGGCCGCCCAGATCATCGCGGGCTACTCGCTCGGCGAGGCCGACATCCTGCGCCGCGTGATGGGCAAGAAGAAGCCCGAGGAACTGGCGAAGAACTTCGTCCTCTTCCAGGAGGGCGCCCGCAAGAAGGGCTACAGCGACGCGGCGATCCAGGCCCTGTGGGACGTCCTGGTGCCCTTCGCCGGCTACGCGTTCAACAAGGCGCACTCCGCCGCGTACGGCCTGGTGTCGTACTGGACCGCCTACCTCAAGGCCAACCACCCCGCCGAGTACATGGCGGCCCTGCTCACCTCGGTCAAGGACGACAAGGACAAGTCGGCGGTCTACCTCAACGAGTGCCGCCGCATGGGCATCAAGGTCCTCCCGCCCAACGTCAACGAGTCCATGTCCAACTTCGCCGCCCAGGGCGACGACGTGATCCTCTTCGGCCTGTCCGCCGTGCGCAACGTCGGCATGAACGTCGTCGAGTCGATCATCAGGTGCCGCAAGGCCAAGGGGAAGTACTCCTCCTTCCCCGACTACCTCGACAAGGTCGAGGCGGTCGTCTGCAACAAGCGCACCACGGAGTCCCTGATCAAGGCCGGCGCCTTCGACTCCATGGGCCACACCCGCAAGGGCCTCACCGCGCACTACGAACCGATGATCGACAATGTGGTCGCCGTCAAGCGCAAGGAGGCCGAGGGCCAGTTCGACCTCTTCGGCGGCATGGGGGAGGAGGACACGGACGAACCCGGCTTCGGCATGGACGTCCAGTTCACCACCGACGAGTGGGACAAGACCTACCTGCTCGCCCAGGAACGCGAGATGCTCGGCCTCTACGTCTCCGACCACCCGCTGTTCGGCCTGGAACACGTACTGTCCGACAAGGCCGACGCGGGCATCTCCCAGCTCACCGGCGGCGACTTCGGCGACGGCGCGGTCGTCACCATCGGCGGCATCATCTCCGGCCTGCAGCGCAAGATGACCAAACAGGGCAACGCCTGGGCCATCGCCACCGTCGAGGACCTCGCGGGCTCCATCGAGTGCATGTTCTTCCCGGCCACCTACCAGCTCGTGTCGACCCAACTCGTCGAGGACGCCGTCGTCTTCGTCAAGGGCCGCCTCGACAAGCGCGAGGACGTGCCCCGGCTCGTCGCCATGGAACTCCAGGTCCCCGACCTGTCCACCGCGGGCGCCAACGCCCCCGTGATCCTCACCATCCCCGCCACCCGCGTCACCCCGCCCATGGTCAGCCGCCTCGGCGAGATCCTCAGCCACCACAAGGGCGACAGCGAGGTCCGCATCAAGCTCCAGGGCCCCACGAAGACCACCGTGCTGCGCCTGGACCGGCACCGCGTCAAACCGGACCCGGCCCTCTTCGGCGACCTGAAGGTGCTGCTCGGACCCGCCTGCCTGGCGGGCTGACCCGCACCGACGGCCAAGGGGCGCACCCACCGGGTGCGCCCCTCGTCCTGTGCCGGGCAGGCGCGGACCGGCCATCTGCCACCGGGACCGCCACGCGCCACGGCCCGCCGTCCGGCGGTCAGTTGTGCCCGAAGCGCTTCTGCCGGCCCTTGCGGGCGACGTCACCCGGTGTCACCTGCGTGGCCCGCTCGTGCGCCTGCGTCTGCACCGACGTCTGCTGCGCCGCCTCGTGGCTGCGCTCGGACTGCGGCTGCTTACGATCACGATTCTTGTTCTTGGCCATGGTGATCTGCCTCCTGTGGGGGTCCGGGCCCCGTACGCCGACCTGATCCGAGGACGGGCGCCGGGGGCCAGGGTCGGGATCAGACTCACATAGGCTGGGAATGAGCGCATGTCGGGTAATTACCGTCGGTGACAGGCTTCGTCGGGCGGCACGGCCCCGAAACGCCACGCCGAAGATCGAGTTCGGGCCGTTAACCCCCGCGTGGTCGGGCAGACTCGAATCAAGCCCGAAGCAAACCTCCCGGAAAGAGGGTGGACCGCGTGGACCGCTGCATCGTCCTGGTGGACGCCGGGTATCTGCTGGGGGCCGCCGCCAGTCTCCTCGCCGGGGAACCGTCGCGCTCCCGCATCACCGTCGACCACGCCGCCCTCATCCAGGGCCTGCGCGAGCGGGCCGAGACCGAGACCGCACAGCCCCTGCTGCGCATCTACTGGTTCGACGGCGCCCCCGACCGGGTCCCGCAGCCCGAACACCGCCGGCTGCGCGTGATGCCCCGCGTCACCGTCCGGCTCGGCGCCCTGACCCGCAGCGACGGCCGCTGGGCGCAGAAGGGCGTGGACGCCGCGATGCACGCCGAGCTGACCGAACTCGCCCGCAACCGGGCCTGCTCCGACATCGTCCTGATCACCGGCGACGGCGACCTGCTGCCGGGGATGATGGCCGCCAAGGAGCACGGCGTCGCCGTCCACCTGTGGGCCGTGCAGGCCGCCGACGGCGACTACAACCAGTCCGAGGACCTCGTCGCCGAGGCGGACGAACGCCGCGTCCTGGACCGCACCTGGATCACCCGGGCGGTCCGCGCGAAGGAACTCACCGGAGTGTGCGCCCCGTCCCCGGCGCCCCGCCCCGAGATCGCCGCGATCCTGTCCGCGCCCCTGCCGGAGTCCGCGCTCGCCGCACCCGAGCGGCCCGCCGACGACACCGCGCACCGCCCGCCGCCGGCCCCCGCGCCGAACGGCACCGCCGGGCGCCCGCCCGCCGCCAAGAGCGTCCCCACGCCGAAGGACCTCGCCGCCCTGCGCGCCCACGGCCAGCACGCCGCGGCGCCCCCCTCGTCCGCGGCGCCGCCCTCGTCCGCGACGCTGCGCTGGTCCTCCGACAAGGGGTGGGTGGACCGGCCGCCCGCCGAGGCGCCGGAGGCCGCGTCGATGCCGACGCTCGCCCAGTTGACCACGGCCGAGCAGCGGTGGGCCGACCGTGAGGAGGACATCACGACCGTCGGCGGCGACCCGTTCGAGGTCGGGCAGGTCTTCGCCCGCCGCTGGGTGGAGCGGCTCGGTGACCAGAGCCACCTGCCGCGGCTGTCCGGCATGTACCCGCGCGTCCCGCACCGCATCGACGGGGAACTGCTGCGCTACGCCGCCCGGTTCGGGCTGCTCGCCCACAAGGACGACCAGATCGACGAGCACGACCGGTACGCGATCCGGGCCGGATTCTGGCGCGAGATCGGCCTGCGCACGGGCGTCGAACACGCCCCGGCCGCCGACTGAGACCGCCGCCGGAACGCCCGCCCGCGCGTGCCGCGGCGGCGGGCGGGAGGCACGCCGCCCCGGGCCCCCGGGGGCGGGCCGGGCCCGCGGACCCCGTACTCTCGTGCCTTGTGAGTACGCGCGCGGCACAGGCACTTCGGCACGGTGGTGACGTCGTGTGCGCGGTGCGCGGGCTGACCAAGACGTACCGGGCGGTGCGGGGCCGGCGCGGCGTGCCGGCCACGCCCGAGGTCAGGGCCACCGACGACGTCGCACTCGACGTCCGCGGCGGCGAGATCTTCTGCCTGCTCGGCCCGAACGGCGCCGGAAAGTCCACCGTGGTCCGCCAACTGACCGGGCTGATGCGGCCCGACAGCGGCAGCGTCCGGATCCTCGGCCACGACATCGTGCGGCATCCCGAGCGGGCCGCCCGGCTCCTCGCCTACCTCGGCCAGGAGTCCACCGCCCTCGACGAGCTGACCGTGTCCCTGGCCGTCGAGACGACGGGACGGCTGCGCGGCCTGGACGGGCGGGCCGCGCGCACCGAGCGCGACGGCGTCCTGGAGGAACTGGGCCTCACCGCGATCGCCGCCCGCCCGCTGAAGAAGCTGTCCGGCGGGCAGCGCCGCCTCGCCTGCTTCGCCACCGTGCTGGTGGGGGAGCGGCCCCTGCTGGTCCTCGACGAGCCGACCACCGGCATGGACCCGGTGGCGCGGCGGGCCGTCTGGGCGGCCGTCGACCGGCGCCGTGCCGACCGCGGCACGACCGTCCTGCTGGTCACGCACAACGTCATCGAGGCCGAGACCGTCCTCGACCGGGTCGCCGTCCTCGACCGGGGCCGCGTCATCGCCTGCGACACCCCCGCCGGGCTCAAGGAGCAGGTCGCGGGCGAGATCCGCGTCGACCTGGTGTGGCGCGAGGCCGCCCCGCTGCACGTGCCCGAGGTCGCCGCGCTGCGGGACCACGCCGTGCGCTCGGGCCGCCGCTGGACGCTGCGGCTCGCGCCCGAGGAGGCCCGCGCCGTCGTCGCCACCGTCACGGGCGGCGCCGCCTTCGCCGCCCTGGACGACTTCACGCTGGCCACGCCCAGCCTGGAGGACGTGTACCTGGCGCTGGGCGGCGCGGCCCGGCAGGGGCTGGTGAAGGCGTGACGGCGCGGGTCCCGAGCACGGCGGCCCCCGCGTCCGTAGGGCACGGGGCCGAAGTCGTACCTGGTGAAGGGGAGCAGCGCGACGTGAGTGTCGTACCCGCCGATGTCCTGCCGGGCGGTGCCCCGGCCGTCGAGGAGACCGCCGCGTGCCCCGCAGGGCTGGGGCCGCGGGCCCGGCTGTGGCCGTCGCTGGCCGCCGTGTACCGGGCGCAGCTCTCCCGGGCGCGGGTCGCGCGGATTCCGCTGCTGTTCGTGGCGACGTTCCAGTCCATCGGCATCATGATCCTCATGCGGGGCGTCGTGGACGGCGGCGCGGAGGCGCGGGCCGTCGTCGCGGGCTCCGCGGTGCTCGTCGTCGCGTTCGTGGCGCTGAACCTGCTCGCCCAGTACTTCGGCCAGCTACGGGCCGGCGGCGGTCTCGACCACTACGCGACCCTGCCCGTGCCGCCCGCCGCCGTGGTCCTCGGCGCGGCCGGGGCGTACGCGTCCTTCACCGTGCCCGGGACGGTCGTGACCGCCGTCGTGGGCTGTGCGCTGTTCGGGCTGCCGATGGCGCACCTGTGGGTGCTGGCCGCGGTGATCCCGCTCGCGGGCGCCGCGCTGGCCGGGCTCGGGGCGGCGCTGGGACTGCTCGCGCCGCGGCCGGAACTGGCCACGCTGCTCGGCCAGCTCGGCATGTCGGCGGCGCTGCTGCTCGGCGTGCTGCCCGCGGACCGGATGCCCGAGGTGGTGCGCCTGGCGCGGGACCTGCTGCCGTCCACATACGGTGTGGAGGCCTTCGCGCGCACCTTCGGGCCCGGACCCGACTGGGCCCTCGTCCTGGGGGACCTCGCCGTGTGCGGTTGCGTCGGCGTGGTGTCGCTCGCGGTGGCGACCTGGGCCTACCGCCGGGCCGCCGTCCGGTGACGCGCGGTGCGGGCGGGCCTGGCACGATGGCAGGGTGACCGCACCTCATACTCCGCCCCCACCACCGCACGATCAGTCCCCGCACCGGCCGTGGCGGCAGCCGCCCGCCGCACACGCGGCGGACGCGCCCGGAGGAGGCGGGCCGGGCTGGTACGGGCAGGACGGCCCCGGTATGCGGAGGGAACTGCTGGAGGCCGCCGTGATCACGGTGGCGGTCGCGCTCGGCGGGGCACTGCTCGGTGTGCTGTGGTGGTGGCTGGCGCCGCACGTGCCGCTGGTGGGAGACGTGGCCGGCAACCGCTGGGTGGTCTACGTCAAGGACACGGAGGGCGAGCAGGCGGTGGGCGTGGACGGGACGTTCACGCTGCTCGCGGTGGCCTTCGGCGCCGTCGCCGCCGGCCTGGCCTTCCTCGCGCGGCGGCGCGGCGGCGTGCCGCTGGTCGTGGCGCTCGCCGTCGGCGGACTGCTCGGCTCGCTCCTCGCGTGGCGGCTCGGCGTGTGGCTCGGCCCCGAACAGAACGTGGTCGCGCACGCCAGGGAGGTCGGCAGGGGTGTGACCTTCTCGGCGCCGCTCAGGCTCGGCGCGAAGGGCGCGCTGCTGGTGTGGCCGCTGATGACGCTCCTCGTCCACCTGGGCCTGATGGGGCTGTTCGGGCCCCGGGACCCGGAGCCGCCGTACCCGCGGTTCGGGCAGGACGCGCCGGTGCCCCGGGAGCCTGAAGGGCCGCAAGGGGTCCAGGGGCCCCCGGGGGCGCCGCCGAAGCAGTGACGCGCGGGCCGGGCCCCCGGGGGCCCGGCCCGCGCGTCACTGCTTCGGCGGCGCCCCCGGGGGCCCCTGGACCCCTTGCGGCCCTTCAG
>DASTDN010000582.1:0-3950 GCA_035710365.1 Streptomyces sp.
CGTCGACGATGGACTTGACCTGGCGGTCGTTGGGCGCGGAGGCCAGCAGGAAGGCGTCCGTGATCGACAGTACGTCGCTGACGTCGTAGGCGACGATGTCGTGGGCGAGCTTGTCGGCGGCCGCCTGGGCGGCGGTGCTGATCAGCTTGAGGGAGTGGTCCGTTGCGGTCACTGCACGGCTTTCGGTCGTGGGTCTGTGAACAACAAGGGTCTCACGGTCCGCCGGAACCGCCCGACGGCTCGTAGTCCTGGCCCAGGACAACCGAGACGGTCGCGTTGCCGGGGACCTTGCCCCTCGTGACGGAGGTGACGGGCAGGCCGAGGGTCTTGGCGACCTCGGTGGCGTGCTCCTTGCCGGCGGTGTCGGCGTAGGTGACGGTGGACGTCGCCGCGAGGTCGGCCGTGCCGCCCTCCAGGAAGGTGAAGCCGCCGTTGAGCAGGACGACGCGGGCCTTCTCGGTGGTGCCCCTGTCGCCGGTGGCGTTGCGTACGGAGACGCTGACGGCGGCGTCCTTGCCGGGGCTCTTGGCGGTGCCGCCGAGGACGTCCTCGACGATGCCCTCGCCGGTCTGCCGGTCCAGGGTGCCGTCCGCCCGGACGGGCAGTGTCGTCGTCCGGTGGTCGCCGCCCTTGGCCTGGTCGGCGAGTCCGGCGAGGAAGGTGCCGAGGTCCTTGTCGGTGAGCGACGGGTCGAGGATCTGGCCGAGCGTCCGGACGGTGGTGGTGGCGGCGCCGGGGTCGGACGTCATCTTGCGCAGCACGCCCTGCATGACCTGCCCGAACCGCTCCAACTGGGCGTTCGCGCTCTCGCCCCGTCCCTGGTACGTGGCGTAGGCGACGGCCATCTTGCCGCTGAGGGTCTGGTTCCCGCCCTCCCGGACGAGGGGGCTCGCGCCCTTCTTGTCCCTGGCCGCGGGGTCGGGGACGTCGGTGTCGGTGTCGGTGTCGACCTCGATGTTGCCGACGAGGTCGACCAGGTTCTGCAGGTAGGGAGTGTCCAGGCGCCAGGTGCCCTGGATGCTGGTGCCGAGGACGGTGTCCAGGGCCTGCCGGGTGCCGTCGGTGCCGTCGTCGTCGACGGAGTCGGCGAGCGTGGTGGTGGTGCCGTCGTCGCCGGTCAGGGCGAGCGAGTTGGGCAGCAGGACGGTGGTGCCCCGTTTCGTGGTGGTGTTGTCCACGAGGAGCGCGGTGGCGGTGCTGCCGCCCTTGGTGTCGTGCAGGTGGACGACGATCACGTCGCGCTTCTGCGCGCCCGCGGCCGTGGAGCCGCCGGTCGCGGAGCCGGAGGAGGACAGGCCGGGCAGTTTCCCGGTGTGCCACAGGTAGCCGGTGCCGCCGGCCACGCACAGGGCGAGGACGACGACCAGGGTCACCACGCGCGCGCGTGCGCGGCGCTTGGCCTCCTCGCGTCGCTCGGTGCGGTTCTCGGTGAACTTCAGCCAGTCGATGACGTCCTCGGAGTCGCCGTCCGGCTCCTCGACGAAGGCGAACTGCTCGGTGCGGTAGTCACCGCCGTCGTCCTGGCGGGCGGTCTCCGGTTCGTCGGCGGGGCCGGCCTGCCGCGGGACGTGCGCGGTCTGCGGCGCCGGCTGGGCGGGCGGGGTCTGCACCGGGGCGTGGGAATCCGGGGCGTGGCCCGCCCGCGCGTCGTGCGGCGTGCCGCCGTAGGGGTCCTGGCCGCCGTAGGGGTCGTACGGGTTCGGGGTCTGCTGTCCCGTGGTGCCGTACGGGTCGTGCGGGGGTACGGGCTGCTGCCCGCCGGTGTCGTACGGGTCGTAGGGCGTCTGCTGCTGGTGGCCCGCGGTGTACGGGTCGTAGCCGTAGCCCTGCTGCGCATAGGGGTCGTAGGCCTGCTGCTGTGGCGGCTGCGGCTGGACCGGGACCTGGTGGTACACAGGTCGGCCGTACTCGTCGTAGCCGACGAGTTCGTACTGGTCGCCTCCGTGGCCGGCCTCGTATCGGTCGTTCACCGGTGCCCCTCTCGGCTCACACGCCGCGGTACAGCTCGCGCTTGTCGATGTAGCGCACGACTCCGTCCGGCACCAGGTACCAGACGGGGTCACCCTTGGCGACTCTCGCACGGCAGTCCGTGGAGGAGATGGCGAGGGCCGGGACCTCGACGAGCGAGACGCCGCCCTCCGGAAGCCCGGCGTCCGTCAGATGGTGGCCGGGCCGGGTGACTCCGATGAAGTGTGCCAGGGAGAACAGCTCCTCACTGTCGCGCCAGGTGAGGATCTGGGCCAGGGCGTCGGCACCGGTGATGAAGAACAGGTCGGTGTCCGGGTTGAGGGCGCGCAGGTCGCGCAGGGTGTCGACGGTGTAGGTGGGGCCGCCGCGGTCGATGTCGATGCGGCTGACGGAGAACTGGGGGTTCTCGGCCGTCGCGATCACCGTCATCAGGTAGCGGTCCTCGGCCGGGGACACCGCCCGGTGGTTCTTCTGCCAGGGCTCGCCGGTCGGCACGAACACCACCTCGTCGAGGTGGAACTGCGCGGCGACCTCACTGGCCGCCACCAGGTGTCCGTGGTGGATCGGGTCGAAGGTGCCGCCCATGACGCCGAGCCGGCGCTTGCCCGGCCGCCGGGGGCCGGTCGCGTCGTGCACCACACCGGTAGGCATGTCCTGCTCTCCCATGCCTGCAGACCCTACCGGCCCGGTTTGAGGCCCTCCCCGGGCAGGGGAGGGCGCCGGGGGCTCAGCGGTCGCGGTTGAAGCGGGTGGTGATCCACAGCAGGAGCAGCAGGACGAAGAGGGCGCCGCCGCCGGTGACGTACGGGTTGAGGCTCTCGTGGTTTCCGCCGTGCTTCTCGCCCTCGGCGGCGAGGGTGACCAACTGGGCAGCGGTGCTGTGGAAGCTCATCTTCGGCAGGACCTATCCGGTGTGGGCGGGATAAAGACGTCGGCCCATCGTATGCGGGCCCCCGGGCGGCGCTCACCCCGACTCCGCCGATGGGAACTTTCGCCCGGTGCCAGTCGTCTTTCCGCTTGTGGCCCCGCGGCGGGAACCACGCCGTGAGCACGCGTCCCACCGCCGTCGCGGGCGGCACGGCACCATCACCACGGGCACGGGCCGCAGCGGATGTCCCGGTCCTTGCCGGCCCGCGGCGCCCGCGTCCCGGGCGGGCCGGGTGGCTCGAAGGCGCCGCGGGCCGGAGGGTGCGCGGACGGACGGGGTCGCGGCGGGCCGCACAGCCCGGCCGCACGACGCGCACCGGCCGCGCGGAGCACGCGCCGGCCGCCGTACAGAGCACTGGGGGAAGCATGTCCGACGAACAGCACGACAGCGGGCACGAGCACGTGCCGGGCAGGCGGCGCAGGCGCTTCCCGGAGATCTCCTCGCGGGCGTACGAGCATCCCGCCGACCGCTCCGCCCTGGTGGCGCTGCGCAGGCTGAGCGGCTTCGACACGGTGTTCAAGGCGCTGAGCGGGCTGCTGCCCGAGCGGAGCCTCAGGCTGCTGTTCCTGTCGGACTCGGTGCGGGTCAGTGATCAGCAGTTCTCGCATCTGCACGGCATGCTGCGGGACGCCTGCTACATCCTGGACCTGGACAGGGTCCCGCCGATGTACGTCAACCAGGACCCGCAGCCGAACGCGATGTGCATCGGCCTGGACGAGCCGATCATCGTGGTCACCACCGGCCTGGTGGAGCTGCTCGACGAGGAGGAGATGCGGGCGGTCGTCGGGCACGAGGTGGGGCACGCGCTGTCGGGCCACTCGGTGTACCGGACGATCCTGCTGTTCCTGACCAGCATCGCCGTCCGGGTGGCGTGGATCCCGCTGGGCAATATCGCGGTGATGACGATCGTGACCGCGCTGCGCGAGTGGTTCCGCAAGTCGGAGCTGTCCGCCGACCGCGCGGGTCTTCTCGTCGGGCAGGACCTGGAGGCCTCGATGCGGGGCCTGATGAAGATCGCGGGCGGCAATCACCTGCACGAGATGAACGTGGACGC
>DASTDN010000583.1:0-16651 GCA_035710365.1 Streptomyces sp.
GCAGCTTCAGCTCGCGCAGCGCCGAACGCGGCACCTCGCGCTGCCCGCCGAGCGGATGGTCCGGCGGTGTGACCAGCACGAAGTCCTCGTCGAAGAGCGGGAGTTCCGTGACACCGGGCACGCCGAGCGGGACCGCGAGCAGCAGCAGGTCGAGCCGCCCCTCGGCGAGCCCTTCGAGGAGGCTGGCGGTCTGCTCCTCGTGGACCTGGAGGTCGAGGTGGGGGTAGCGCCGGTGGACGAGCCGCAGCACGGCGGGCAGCAGATAGGGCGCGACGGTCGGGATGACGCCGAGCCGCAGCACGCCGGTGAAGGGCGCCCTTACCGCCTCGGCCTCCGCCATGAGCGCCCCGACCTCCGCGAGTACGGCCTTGGCGCGCACGGCGAGCCGCTCCCCGGCGGGCGACAGCAGCACCTTGCGGGTGGTGCGCTCCACGAGGGTGACGCCGAGCGTGTCCTCCAGCGCGGAGACGGCACCGGACAGGGCGGGCTGGCTGGTTCCGGTGGCCGCGGCGGCGTCCCGGAAGTGGAGGTGCTCGGCGACGGCGGCGAACGCCCTCAACTGGGCGAGGCTCGGCTGCCTCTTCCGACCCACGGCCACGTTCTTACCCTCAGTCACTGATAGCCACCTGCGATCAACTCGACCGAGTGTAGCTATTTCCACAATCAATGCACCTTGTGCCACGATCTTCAGCGACCAACCCACGGGAAGCGGCGTAAGGCCGTGCCGTTTCCCTGCTGCAAGGAGAGTACGTGCTCACTGTCGGTGACAAGTTCCCCGAGTTCGAACTGACCGCCTGCGTCTCGCTGGAGAAGGGCAAGGAGTTCGAGACGATCAACCACAAGACCTACGAGGGCATGTGGAAGGTCGTCTTCGCGTGGCCCAAGGACTTCACCTTCGTGTGCCCGACCGAGATCGCGGCCTTCGGCCGGCTGAACGACGAGTTCGCCGACCGTGACGCCCAGGTCCTCGGCTTCTCCGGCGACTCGGAGTTCGTGCACCACGCCTGGCGCAAGGACCACGACGACCTGCGCGACCTGCCGTTCCCGATGCTGGCGGACTCCCGGCACGAGCTGATGCGCGACCTCGGCATCGAGGGCGAGGACGGCTTCGCCCAGCGTGCCGTGTTCATCGTGGACCAGAACAACGAGATCCAGTTCTCCATGGTGACCGCCGGTTCCGTCGGCCGGAACCCGAAGGAGGTCCTGCGGGTCCTGGACGCCCTGCAGACCGACGAGCTCTGCCCCTGCAACTGGTCCAAGGGGGACGACACCCTCGACCCGGTCTCGCTGCTGGCCGGGGAGTGACCTGACGTGTCACTCGACTCCCTGAAGTCCTCCATACCGGACTACGCGAAGGACCTGAGGCTCAACCTGGGTTCGGTCATCGGCAACTCCGAGCTGCCCGCGCAGGCCCTGTGGGGCACGGTGCTGGCCACCGCCATCGCCTCCCGCTCCCCGATCGTGCTGCGTGAACTGGCGCCCGAGGCGAAAGCGAACCTCTCCGCGGAGGCGTACACGGCCGCCAAGGCCGCCGCCGCCGTCATGGCGATGAACAACGTCTTCTACCGCACCCGCCACCTGCTGTCGGACCACGAGTACGGCTCGCTCCGCGCGGGCCTGCGGATGAACGTCATCGGCAACCCGGGCGTCGACAAGGCCGACTTCGAACTGTGGTCGTTCGCCGTCTCCGCCATCAACGCCTGCGGGCTGTGCCTCGACTCGCACGAGCAGGTGCTGCGCAAGGCGGGCGTGGACCGCGCCACCGTCCAGGAGGCCTTCAAGATCGCGTCCGTGATCCAGGCCGTCGGCACCACCCTGGACGCCGAGGCGGTCCTCGCGGAGTAGACCGCCCCTGCCCAGCACGCGTCGGGCCCCGGCCGCTCCTATGGGCGGCCGGGGCCCGACTCCGTACGGCACCGGGGCCGGTGCGGCCTATTCGCTCCGGCCGGGCGGCCTCGCCGCCACCACGTCGGAGGCCGTCGCGCCGCGCGGCTTCGGCCCGTACCGCAGTGCCGCCTCGTGCGAGTACGCCCGCAGGTAACCCGCCACGGTGTTGGTCACCGCCACCAGCGGCACCGCGACGACGGCGCCGCCGATGCCGGCCACCAGACCGCCGGCCGCCACCGACAGCACCACCGCCAGGGGATGTACGCGCACCGCGCGCCCGAGGATGAACGGCTGCAGGATGTGACCCTCGATCTGCTGCACCGCCAGCACCACCACCAGGGTCATCACGGCCGTGAACACGCCCTGCGTGACCAGCGCGACGACCACCGCGAGCGCACCCGAGACGACCGCGCCGACCAGCGGGACGAAGGCGAACAGGAAGATGAACACGGCCAGCGGCACCGCCATCGGCACGTCGAGGAAGTAGATGCCGAGGCCGATGAAGATGGCGTCGATGAGGGCGACGACGACCGTGCCGCGCACATAGGCGGTGAGGGTCTGCCACGCGCGCGGGCCCGCGCCCGCCACGCCCGGCCGGGCCGCCGCCGGCACCAGCTTCAGCGACCACTCCCAGATGCGCTTGCCGTCGTGCAGCAGGAACAGCGTGGAGAAGATCGTCAGCAGGATGCCGGTCAGCGCCTCCACGACGACCGTCACGCCCTCCAGGCCCGCCGAGGTGATGGCGTCGGTGTTGGCGCCGATCGCCTCGCGCAGATTCTTGGCGATCTCGTTGATCTGCTTGTCGGTGACGTGGAAGGGGCTGTTGAGCAACCACTTGCGCAGCTCGTCGATACCGTCCTGGACCTGGCCGGAGAGACTGTCGATGTTCTCCATGACCTGCCAGGTCACGAACCATCCCATCAGGCCCATCACCACGAACCCGAGGACCGCCGTCAGGGCGGTGGCGAGCCCGCGCGGCACTCCGAGCCTGCGCAGCCGTGCCACGGTCGGCTGCAGCAGCGCGGTGATGAGCAGCGCCGCCACGAACGCCAGCACGACGAGCTGCACGGCGCTGATGACCCGCATCAGCACCCAGACGGTGCCCGCCAGTACCAGCAGCCGCCAGCCCGCCTCGGCGGCGACCCGCACGCCCCACGGCACGGCCTGCGCCGGATCGGGACGCGGGTGCGCGGCGGGGGCGGCCGGGATCTCGGGCGCGTACTCCGGGGGCGCCGGCACGTGCCGGACGGGCGGTTCGGGCTCGATGTCGGCGCGCTCTGCCTCGGCTCGGCGCTCGTCCAGCCGTCTGCTGATGGAGGTGAGTCCGGCGCCCAGCCGTCCCAGCCACCCTGGCACTCGCGACATGATCAGTCCTCTTCCCCCGTATCTCCTCACCACTCCCCCAGGAGTCGTCCCGACAGACCGTACATGGCGAAAGCCCCCCACCGTACGACGGTGAGGGGCCTGTACCCGGGGCTGAGCGGTTCGCCGGAGCGCGGTCCGGGGCGGGCTCGGCGGGGGGGGACTCAGTACCAGTGGTTGGCCTGCCAGAAGGACCAGGCGCCGCAGGGGCTGCCGTAACGGCCGTTCATGTAGCTCAGGCCCCACTTGATCTGGGTGGCCGGGTTGGTCTGCCAGTCGGCACCGGCCGACGCCATCTTGGAACCCGGCAGGGCCTGGAAGAGACCGTAGGCGCCCGAGGACGCGTTGACGGCCCGGTAGTTCCAGGACGACTCGTGGTTCACGATGTTGCTGAAGCACTGGAACTGGCCGCCGGGGACCATCTGACGCGCCATCGCCTGGATCTGCGCGATGCTGTACGAGCCCTGGACGGCGAAGTCCGAGGCGTCGCGTCCGGCGCTGCGGCTGGCCGCCTTCTCCTCCGCCGCGCGCTTCTTGGCCGCCTCGGCCGCCTTCTCGGCGGCCTCCTTCTTGGCGATGGCCGTCTCGGCAGCCGCCTTGCGGGCCGCGGCCTCGGCGTCCTTCTTGGCGCTCGCGTCGGCGGCGATGGCCTGTGCGTCGGCCTGCTGCGTCAGGGACGCGGTCTGCACCTGGGCCTGCTGACCCGAGGGGATGTCCGCGAGCAGCGTTGCCGCATCGGCTGCCGTCGCTTCGGCGTCGTTGTTCTGGGCGGTGCTGCCCGAGGCAACACCGACGACGCTTCCGACAGCGGTGACCGCGGTGGCCGAGGCCACTGCGAATCCCCGGACCGAGATCCGGCTCACACGGTTTCCTTCCAGCATCGCCCACCTCGGTGACCCTGGCGGACGCAATCGTGCCCCTGACACTGGCCTCCCCAACAGCGGGGTCACGGGAGGCTCGGGCCCGGTGGGCAACTCCCTGTCGGGGAGCGCCGCGTGGTGCGCGGGCGGCATACGACATCGCTATGGAGTTGAAGCTGATGCTGTTGGTGTGCCATGTCGCTGGGGGCACAGGTGTGTCGTATGCGGGGCCTGACAGGAGTGAGACTCTGCCGCAAGCGCCCACCGCAAGGCAATTCCACCGCGCGTGTGAAAGCTCACACCTCGTTTGGCTCTGAGGCTTTCAGGAAAGCGGCAGACACGCCGACGCCGCCCGGTTAGGCTCTACGCCTTTTCCGGGCGGCGCCGACGTCCGCGTGACGGGCCCTCGTCAGGCCGTACGGAGCGAATCCTCCGAATGCGTCAGATCTGGCCGTCCTCCAGCATTTCGGTCACCAGTGCGGCGATCTGGGACCTTTCGGACCGCGTGAGCGTGACGTGCGCGAAGAGCGGATGGCCCTTCAGCTTCTCCACGACGGCGACGACACCGTCGTAGCGCCCGACGCGCAGATTATCCCGTTGCGCCACGTCATGGGTGAGCACGACCCGCGAGTTCGCCCCGATCCGGGACAGGACGGTCAGCAGGACGTTCCGTTCGAGCGACTGCGCCTCGTCCACGATCACGAACGCGTCGTGGAGGGAACGGCCCCGGATGTGCGTGAGCGGCAGGACTTCGAGCATGCCGCGCGCGGTGACCTCCTCGATGACCTCCCGGCTGGTGACCGCCGACAGGGTGTCGAAGACCGCCTGCGCCCAGGGGCTCATCTTCTCGGCCTCGCTGCCGGGCAGATAACCGAGCTCCTGCCCGCCCACCGCGTACAGCGGACGGAACACCATGATCTTCTGGTGCTGGCGGCGCTCCAGGACCGCTTCGAGTCCCGCGCACAGCGCGAGCGCCGATTTGCCGGTGCCGGCCCGGCCGCCCATCGACACGATGCCGACGTCCTGGTCGAGCAGCAGGTCGAGCGCGATGCGCTGTTCGGCGCTGCGCCCCTTGACCCCGAAGGCCTCCCGGTCGCCGCGCACCAGGCGGATGTTGCCCTCGGGCGTGACGCGCCCCAGGGCCTTGCCGCGCTCCGACCGGATTCTCAGGCCGGTGTGGACGGGCAGGTCGGCCGCCTCCGGCGCGTACACGTGTCCTTCCTCGAAGAGGATGTCGACCTGTTCGCCGGGCAGTGTCAGTTCGGACATGCCGGTCCAGCCGGACGCGTCCGTGATGGCGAGTTCCGCGCGGTACTCCTCGGCGAGGAGGCCGACGGACGACGCCTTGATCCTGAGCGGCAGGTCCTTGGACACGACGGTGACGTCGAATCCCTCCGCCTGCAGATTGCGGGCCACCGCGAGGATGCGGGAGTCGTTGTCCCCCAGGCGGTAGCCGCTGGGCAGCAGGCCGGGGTCCGAGTGGTTGAGCTCGACACGGACGGTTCCGCCGAGATCCCCGATCGGGAGGGGGGCGTCCAGGCGGCCGAACCGGACCCGGTAGTCGTCGAGCAGACGCAGGGCCTGCCGGGCGAAATAGCCGAGTTCCGGATGGTTCCGCTTGGCCTCCAGTTCCGTGACCACCACGACGGGCAGCACGACCTCGTGCTCGTCGAAGCGGGTCAGGGCGTTCGGGTCGGCCAGCAGAACACTGGTGTCGAGAACGTAGGTGCGCCGGTCGGGCTTGCGGCGCTTTGTGCTGGTCACCACGGAAGGACGTACCCCCTCGGATGAGGTCGGGGAGCGACGGAGTCGAACTGGACCGGTCCTCGGCCGCGAAACACCGCGGGCCGGGAACCGGCCCTCCACGACTTCCGTGCCGTAACCGCACGGTCGGGCTGGTGCAAAGGGCCTCCCGGGCGGACGGCCCCGAGCCGCCCGCTGAGATCCGACACCCGTGGTTCGGGCGTCGGCCTGTTTGGCTTATGCCCTTGAACGCGCACCGCCATGCCGACTCATGACACGGCGCCCCGGTGAACTCGTGGTGACACCCGGCCCGTACGGGGTACCCGTGCTTGTTCGCGCACCGCGTCCGCGTGCGGGCGCGAGGGCGGTCAGCCGCCGAAACGCCGGTGGCGGGCGGCGTAGTCGCGCAGAGCGCGCAGGAAGTCGACCTTGCGGAACGCAGGCCAGAACACGTCGCAGAAGTAGTACTCGGAGTGCGCGCTCTGCCAGAGCATGAACCCGGACAGCCGCTGCTCGCCGCTGGTGCGGATCACGAGGTCGGGGTCGGGCTGGGCACCGGTGTAGAGGTGCCGGCCGATCATGTCGATGTCGACGGCCTCGGCGAGCTCGTCCAGCGAGGTGCCCTCCCGCCGGGCCTCGTGCAGCATCGAGCGCACCGCGTCGGCGATCTCCTGCCGGCCGCCGTAGCCGATGGCGACGTTGACCACGGTCCCGGTGTTGTCCGCCGTGCCGGTCTGGGCCTCTTTGAGGGCGGTCTGGATGCGGTGCGGCAGCAGGTCCATCGTGCCGACGTGGTGGACACGCCAGCGGCCGTCGGCGGCGAGGGTGCGGACGACGTCCTCGATGATGTCGAGGAGGGGGCCCAGTTCCTCCGCCGGACGGTCGAAGTTGTCCGTGGACAGCAGCCACAGGGTGACGACCTGGACGTCGGTCTCGCTGCACCAGCCGAGGAACTCCTCGATCTTGGCGGCGCCGGCCCGGTGCCCGTGCGCGGTGGTGGAGCCGGCCGCCTTCGCCCAGCGGCGGTTGCCGTCCATGATGACGCCGATGTGCTTGGGGACCTGGGTGTGGTCGAGGTGGCCCTCCACCCGGCGCGCATACAGCCTGACCAGCAGATTGCGCAGCTTGTCGCGCAGCATCACGAGATGTGTCAGCCCCTTTGGACGGGATCGGACAGATCGGGACCGGGCCCGCGACCGGCGGGCGGGCGCGGCCGAGGACGCATCCCGTCCGCATGGCGGTACCCCGGGGGCGAAGCCTACCCTCGCCGCCACCGGCGCCCGAAACGGGTGTCAGGCCCCGTACGGCCCATACGGTGCCTGCGGGGGCACGCCGCCCGAGTTCCGCCGGAACCAGGCACCCGCGGGGTCGGGCGCCAGCAGGAGGAGCAGGGTGAGGGCGCCGGCCGCCGGGACGATGCCGCCCGGGGTGCCGCGCCCGGCGGCGCTCAGCGCGAGGACGAGCTGTACGGACGCCAGCACGATCGAGGCGACGCGGACGCCGTTGCCCCCGGTGCCGTAGCGGAAGGCCAGGACGAAGAGCGGGATCGTCATGAGGAACATGGCGAAGAAGCGCCCGGCGGCCTCGGCGCCCGAGGCACCGGCGGCGAGAGCGGTCAGCAGGACCGCGAGGCCGGCCATCACGAAGACCACGACCCGCGCGGCACGGACCGTGCCGGGCATGACGAGGGGCGCCGCGGGGGCGTACGGGCCGTGGGGAGCCGGGTGCGCGTACGGGGCGGCGCCGGGCTGCGGCGGCGCGTAGGGGCCGGGCGGGATCTGCGGGGCGTACGGGCCGGGCTGCGGGTGGGGGGCCGTCTGGGGCAGGTGCCCGTTCGACTGGTCGTTCGACATGTTCAGGACTTTAGCCGGGGCGCAGAGGAGCGGGCCGGGCGCACAAAAGAAAACGGGCCGGTCCGTGGGGGGGAATACGGACCGGCCCGAGGGGGGGTTTCCACCATAACCCTTCGTTGCCGGAGATGCGTGCATCGGCGTGCCACAACTACTCTCCGACATCACCCGACCACGCGACGGTGACCGGACAGAACCGCGTAAACAGCGACAACAGGGTGCGGTGCGCGGGAGGACGGGGGCGCGCGACGTCCCTCCGACGGGTGAACGGGAGAGCGTGCGCCCCTTGACAGGAGTGCGGCCCCGCGCAGCCCCCTCCGCTGCGCGGTGCCGCCCGCGCAGCTTTGCTCACGCGAATTACCCGGATGGGAACCTACGTGACGTCCCCGTGGGGGCGCGACCCGCGTGGATAACGATGTGGACAACGCGCCGGGCTTCTTGCTCCGGACCGGCCGGGCACGCCGTGCCGTCGGTCACGGTGGTGGGGTGGCGGCCCGGGTCCGGGCCGGGTTCGCGGGAGAGGTGCGGGGATGGCGCGGTGGCGGGACGGGCGGGGGGAGCTGGTCGTGCTCGGGACGGGGACGAGGGTGCCGGTGGAGATCGCCGCCTCCTACCGGGCCCGTACGAAGGGGCTGCTGGGCCGGGACCGCGTCGAGGGCGCGATGCTGCTGACCCCGGCGAACAGCGTCCACACCTTCCGGATGCGCATCCCCATCGACGTGGCCTACCTCGACCGCCGCCTCCGCGTCGTCGCCGTGCGCACGATGCGGCCGGGCCGGCTCGGGCTGCCCCGGCCGCGCGCGCGGCACGTGCTGGAGGCCGAGGCGGGGGCCATGGCGGGGTGGGGTGTGGTGGTGGGAGCGCGGGTGGAGATGCGCGCCGGAACGGGGTGACCGGGCGGGCGGGGCGGGGGCCGCTCCCCCGTCCCGCCCCGGACCGCCGGACGGCGGCTGTCCCGTCAGGCCTGCCCGCGGGGGAAGGACACCTCCACGCGCCGGTTCTTCTTGCGGCCGGCCTCGGTGGAGTTGTCGGCGATCGGGTACTGCTCGCCGTAGCCGCGTACCTCGTAGGTGAGGTTCGCGTCGTTCAGTTCCTGCTCCAGCACCCGCTGTACGGCGTCGGCGCGCCGCTTGGACAGGACGTCGCCGTGGGCGGCGGAGCCCAGGTCGTCGGTGAAGCCGAAGACGCGGACCATCGTCGCGTTCTGCGACGTGATCTCCTGGGCGATCGTCGCGATGCGGGCCCGCGCCGCGCCGCTGAGCTTCGCACTGTCCTTCGGGAACAGCACCTCGGCCTGGAGCGCGAACTTCACGTCCGAGTTGGTGTCCTCGCGGCGCTCGTCACCGCTCTGGTCCTCCACGACCGATTTGATGTCGAGGACTTTGGGTTCGGCGAGGGTGGCGCCGTCCGTGAGCTTCAGATCCGGGTCGTTGGCGTCCACCTCCACGGGGGCGGAGGCGGAGGCCTCCGTTCCCGGCGGCACACTCGGGCTGTCGTCGGCGTGGGCCGCCGCGCCGAAGAGGTTCGTGGCGACCATGAGGGTGGCCGCGGAGAGGGTGAGCGTGAGGCGGGGGGCAGCCCCGCGGGCCGGGGTGCGGGTGACGGTCATGACGGCCTCACCCGGAGATCGAGATGGTGGCGGTGGGAAACGTCGGCAGCTGGAAGCTGATGTCCTTCGTGCTCGCCGGGGGTGACGGGAACTGCATGAACACGGGGACGGTCTCGCCGGGCTGCACGGTCTGCACGCCGGTCGTGGTGAGCGGTCGCCCGTCCGTGTCGCGCAGCACGTAGTAACGCTTCTTGCCCTTGGAGTCCACCAGGGTGGCGCCGCCGAAGGACTGGCCGTTCTTCATGACTTCGGTCTCATTGCCGGTGAGCTGGGACGACAGGACGGCGTCGGTGTCCCCGTCGTTCTTCAGGTCGGCGTTGACGGTGAGGAAGCCTCCTGCGTCCCGCTCGGCCGACGTGATCCTCAGCAGCAGTCCGTCAGGTCCCTTCAGCTCGGCCAGGGGCTCCTCCGACTGCCCCTCCTGGGCGTCCGGCTTGGATCCACCGTCCTTCGACGCGGCCGAGGAGGGGTTCTCCTTCTTGTCGTCGTCACCACCCCCGCAGCCGGCCACGCCGAGGGCCAGCCCGGCCGCCACGGTCAGGGCGACCACGCCCCTGCGGGCCTTCGCAGTGAACCGCATGCTCATCTGTCTGCTTCCTTCTCCACTCGTCGTGCGCTTCCTCAGTCGGCCAGATGGACGTCGAAGAGGTCCTCGGGTTTCGGCAGAATCGTCAGATCGTCAGGATCCAGATCCCAGTCCCGTCCCTCGCAGGACAGTCGCGGCAGTTCCTCCGCGTCGGCGTCCTCGGCCGGGAGCGTGAAGGCGCAGCGGGGCTCGATCACGGCGCTGGCCGTGGCGTTCGCCCTCTGGTTCTCCGTGCCGGGGACGATCGAGTCCCCGACGGGCCGGTTGGTCTCGACCTCGACCGTGAACCGCAGCGGGGACGGGTCGTGGCACGACACCACGCGGGCGTCGTTCTGCGCCGCGAGCCGGTGCGCGCGGCCGCAGGACGGGGTGAAGCCGCCCTCGGGTACGCCGTCGAAGACGTCCTGCCACGTGCCGGGGTCGAGTACCTCCTCCAGCCAGCCGCCCGCGAGTTGGTCCCGCCTGTCCTGGGCCGCGGCGAGGGCCGCGGCGTCGGCGGCGGTCTGGGCACCGCTCCGGTTCGCCGCCGCCTGGCCGACCGCGAAGTACGCGAACGCGAGAAAGAGCAGGCCCCCCACCACGGTGATGTAGATGGGGAATGCCTGCCCGGCGTCGCCGTACCGTCGGGGACGGATCAAGGGGCGACCTTGGAGACCTGCGCCTTGATCTTGTCGAGGATCGTCTTGCCGATGTCCGTACCCGTGATCGCCAGGACGATCGCCACGACCACCGCGATGATGCCCAGGTATTCCACGGCCGTCTGCCCCCGGTCGCCGGCGCGGCGTCGCATGGCGGCCACCGTGGTGTTCTTCCAGCCGGCCACACGGACCTGGGTCGCAACGGCCGTCTTCAGCATCAGGTCGCTCATGGTGTTCCCCTCCGGGTTCAGCGGTGCAGCTCTCGACACGGGCAACGTAAGGCCGGGAGGGGGGGTTTGCCGAGGGTCCCCGGACCCATTCGGGGGCCCAGGCGAAGGCCCAGCGGGACCGGCCGTTCTCGGTGGGGGCGGGCATGGCCGTCACACCGCCCCTCGGGCCGGGCCCGGGGCCGTGCCCAGCCACTTGGCGGCCGCTTCGGCGCGGCTCGTGCTGTGCAGTTTGGCGAAGATGCGGTTGATGTGGTTCTTGACCGTCTTCTCGCTGATGAAGCACGCGGCGGCGATCTGCTGGTTGGTCATGCCGGAGGCGATGAGGTCCATGATCTCCGCCTCTCTCGTGCTGAGTTGGTACCGCGACCGGTCGGGGGCGGCCGGACGGCCGCCTGTCCACTCCGACGACGACTGTCCCACATGCGGTTGCATCTGCGAAAGGTTTTCTGGCGAACCTGATGCGGTGAAGGCGGGAAGTGCCTTCAAGTGGGCGGGTGGTCCGGACAGTTCCGGGTGCGTGTCCGAGGCGTGTGATTCTGCCGGACCGTGTGCAGTCGCACTGGCGGTTCCCAGTCCGTCCGGCAGGGGCGGGCCGCCGCGGCCCTGCCGGAGCCGGGCCAGCAGGGCGCCCGCCGCGGTCGCGGTGAAGTGCGGCCGGCCGTCCTTGATGTCGCGTACGGCCGTGACCAGTTGGCCGGCGGTGAACTCGCCGTGGACCAGGTAGCCGCCCGCTCCCCTGCGCAGTGCCTCGTGGACGACCTCCGACTCCCCGCTGTACGTCAGCATCACCACGGGGGCGAGCGGTACCAGGTAGGGCAGGGCGGAGATGCCGTCCACGCCGGGCATGCGGACGTCCAGGAGGACGACGTCCGGGCGGCCGGCGCGGGTCGCCTCGTAGGCCTCCCGGCCGTCGGCCGCCTCGGCGATCACGGTGATGTCCTCGCGGCCGGAGAGCAGGGCGGTCAGTCCGGCGCGGACGACCGGGTTGTCGTCGGCCACCACGACCCGCAGCGGGGGGCGCGGCGGGGTGTCCGCGAAGGGGCTGGGGTGCGGCTGCCCACCGCCGGGCGGGGGCGGGGTCGGGCCGTCGTCCGGCATGGTGCTGCCTCCTCTCGTGTTCCGGCCGGGTGTCATGGTGCGGCCGGGGCGGGTGTGGTCAGGGCCGCCAGGGGGAGTTCCAGGCGGACCTCCGTGCCTCTGGGGTGGGTGCCGCGGCCGACGCGGATCCTGGCGCCCACGGAGGCCGCGCGTTCCACCATGCCCACGAGGCCGAAGTGTCCGTCGCGGCGCAGTTGTTCGAGGGTGGTGCCCGGGGGGAGGCCGCGGCCGTCGTCGTAGACGCTGATGC
Source organism: Streptomyces sp. (assembly GCA_035710365.1). Taxonomy (GTDB): domain Bacteria; phylum Actinomycetota; class Actinomycetes; order Streptomycetales; family Streptomycetaceae; genus Streptomyces. The sequence goes on from DASTDN010000583.1 coordinate 12,114, forward strand.
GCAGCAGGTCGCCGTCGACTCCCGCGCCGACGTCGACGTGGGTGGGGGCGGCGTGGCGGTGGGCGTTCTCCATGGCCTCCGCGGTGATCCTCAGGAGCTGGCGGGCCACGGCCGGCGGGACGGGCGGGACGGGGACATGGCCGGGGGTGGTCCGGTACGTGGCCGGGACGTTCGTACGGGCCGTGAAGGCGTGGGTGTGGCGGCGCAGGTCGGCGGCGATGTCCGTGGCCCGGGCGGGGTCGGACTCGCGGCGCAGGTCGGAGAGGAGTTCCCTGGACTCGGCGGCGGCGCGGCGGGCGGAGCGGGCGACCAGTTCGGCCTGCTGCTTGATCAGGCCCGGGTCGATGGGGTCGCTGCCCGCGGAGCGGGTCAGGCCGTCCGCCGCGAGGGCCACGCCGTGCAGGGTCTTGGCGACCGAGTCGTGCATCTCGCGGGCGAGGCGGGCGCGTTCGGCGCCGACCGCCTCCGTGACCGCGAGGCGGGCCTGGACTCCCGTCAGGGCCCGGGTGGCCTCGCCGAAGCGGAGCAGCAGGCCGCGCAGGCTGGAGCCCGCGGCCCCGGCGATCACGCACAGGCCGGGAAGCAGGAACGACTCGGCGACACCCGGGCCGCGGTGCTCCGTCGTCGTGTGGACGAGGAGCAGGAGCAGGGCCTGGAGGGAGGCGAAGACGGCGGCGCCGCGCCAGCCGTAGACGAGGCCGGCGAGCAGGGGGGTGCAGACGCTGACGTAGGCGAGGGTGGTGTCCGGGCCCGCCGAGACCAGCAGCAGGAAGCCGAAGAGGGTGTCCAGGACCAGGAGGCCGGGGTGGCGCAGGAGGAGGGGGCCGAAGCGTTCCCAGTCGCGGAAGAGGACGTAGGACGCCATGAAGGTGACGACGACGGCGGTGCCCACGAGGCGGGTGCCCAGGCCCGGGCCCGCGTTGAGGAGGGCGGCGGGCGCGGCGAGGGCGATCATGGCCAGGCGGAAGCCGAAGACCTGGCGGCACAGGGCCTGGAGGGCGTTGACCTGGATGGCGAGGGTGGGGCCGGCGGCGGTGGCTGGGCCGTTCGGTCGGGTGCCGGCCGGGGGCGCGGGCGGGGGCGGTGCCTCCAGCCACTGCGGGGGCAGTTCGGGGGTCGCGGTGGTCACCGGGACGTCCGGGGCGCCCGTGCGGGCGTGGGCGGGCAGGACCGTGCCCGTCGGGGGTGTCGTGATCAGCGGGGTGCGGGGGCGGCGGCCCGGCAGGCGGAGGCGGGGACGGCGCGGCGGGCGGGGGCCGGGCGTGTCGCCCGTGCCCCGCCCTGTCCGCGTGTCCCGTGCCACCCGCCTCACTCCCCCGTGATCGTTCCGAAGTCGGTGCCCGAGCCGAGGAGGAGGCCCGCGCCCAGCAGCAGCATGGTGGCCGGGACCATGAACGTCGTGATCATCAGGGTGGCCTTGGGGACGGCGCGGGCGGCCTTGCGGCGGGCGTTCTGGGCGTCCGTGCGGCGCATGTCCTTGGCGAGGGCGACCAGGGTGTCGACGATGGGCGCGCCGAGTTCCTCGCCCTGCTGGAGCGCGGTGACGAACATGGCGACCTGCTCGGAGTCGTTGCGGCGGCGCAGTTCCGCGAAGGCCTGGCGGCGGCTCATGCCGAGGTCCAGTTGGCGCAGGGTGATGCGCAGTTCGTCGGCCCAGGGGCCCTCGTACTTGGAGGCGACGCGCTCCAGGGCCTGGCGGAAGCCGAGGCCGGCGCTGACGACGACGGCGAGGACGTCGAGGAAGTCGGGGAGGGTGCGTTCGATCTCGTCCTTGCGGATGCGGATGGCCGCCCAGATGCCGACCTCCGTCCAGAACGCGCCGAAGGCGAGCAGCAGGAGGGCGACGAGGACGTTGCCGCGCAGCAGAAAGACCAGGCCGCCGAACCCGCCGAGGAAGCCGTAGACGGCGCGGCGGGCGGCGTAGCGGTCGATGGTGAGGCCCCCCGGGTTGCCCGCGAGGTCGATCTTGCGGCGGTACTTGGCGACCTGCTTGGGGCCCATCATGCGCTGCACGGCGGGGGCGTAGCGCATGCCGAGGCGGTCGATCACGGAGCCGACGGCGCCGGTGCGGGTGGCGCCGACCTCCAGGGCGAGGGCGAGGTCGCTGGGGAGTTTGACGTCGGCGCGGTACATGCGGATGCCCGCGAAGGCGCCCCAGACGCCGAGTCCCATGAGGAGGGCCAGCACGAGTGCCATGAGTCGTTGTTCCCTTCTGCCGCTCAGACGTCGATGCGGGACATGCGGCGGATGAGGACGAAGCCGATCGCGTACAGCGAGAACGCGATGATCACGGCGGCCTGTCCGAGGCCGGAGCCGGTCATGCGTTCCAGGGCGCCGTCCTTGACGCCGTTCATGAGGAACAGGGAGCCGACGCCGAGGACGGGGACGGCGTACGACGTCATGTTGACCTGGGAGAGCTGGGTGCGGACCTCGCGGCGGGTCTCCTTGCGTTCCTCCAGGGTCTCGGTGAGGTTGCGCAGGGCGCTGACGACCTGGCCGCCCGCCCGGTTGGACAGCACGAGGGTGGTGACGAGGACGACGAGTTCGCGGGAGGGGAGGCGGTCGGCGAGTTCGCCGAGGGCGTCGTCCATGGAGGCGCCCACGGCCAGTTGGGCGGCGACCTTGCCGAGCTCCTCTCCGGCGGGGGCCTCCAGTTCCTCGGCGGCCATGCCGATGGCGGTGCGCAGGGCGAGGCCGGCCTGGGTGGCGTTGGCGAGGATGCGGGCGAGTTCGGGGAGCTGGTTGATGAACCGCTCGATGCGTTTCTGGCGCTGCCAGTTGAGGAACTGCAGCGCCACCCAGATGCCCAGCAGGCCGGCGATCGGGCCGAAGAAGGGGGCGAGGGTGGCCTGGCCGACGAGCCAGAGGCCGCCGACCGTGGCGAGCATGGCGACGAAGAACTCGCCGGGGGTGATGTCGAGGCCGGTCGCGGCGAGCCGGAGTTCGAGGTTGCGGCCCGGTGCGGTGCGGCGCAGGCGGCGGTCGAGGCCGGTGAAGTTGCGGCGGCGGCCGTCCGCGGTGACCTGGCCGGTGGCCGACAGCCGGTCCACCAGGGCCCGGCGCTGTGCCCGGCCCCGGGCGTAGAAGTGCAGTCCGGCGACGGCGAGGACGCAGGTCAGCAGCGTGACGCCGGTGGTCAGGGTGACGAGGGTCTGCAGTTCCATGGCGGGCGGCACCTACTTGGCTTCTCGGGTGGCTAGCTGGTCGGCCGACTCGGCGACACCGAACGCCTGGGGGACGGGCTGGCCCGCCATGTAGAGGCGGTCGGCGGTGCGGCGCGGCAGCGGGAAGTACGCGAACTCGCCGTGGACGCGGCCGTCGGAGGTCATCGGCCGTGCGCGGAAGCGGGCGGCGGTCACCAGCCGGTACGGCTCGCTGGCGTGGCTCTCCAGCAGCGCGATCTCGGTGACGCGGCGGGCGCCGTCGGCGAACCGGGTGAGCTGCACGATGACGTCGACGGCGCTGTTGATCTGGTCGTGCAGGGCGGGGAAGGGGATCTCCACGTCCGACATGGAGGCCAGGGTCTGCAGCCGCATCAGGGCGTCCTCGGCGCTGTTGGCGTGCACGGTGGCGAGGGAGCCGTCGTGGCCGGTGGACATGGCCTGGAGCATGTCGAGGGACTCGCCGCCGCGGACCTCGCCGACGACGATGCGGTCGGGGCGCATGCGCAGCGAGTTGCGGACCAGGTCGCGGATGGTGACGCGGCCCTTGCCCTCGACGTTGGGCGGGCGGGACTCCAGGCGGATGACGTGGTTCTGCTGGAGCTGGAGTTCGGCGGAGTCCTCGATGGTGATGATGCGTTCGGTCTCGGGGATGAGGCCGGACAGGGCGTTGAGGAGGGTGGTCTTCCCGGTGCCGGTGGCGCCGGAGACGATGACGTTGAACTTCGCCTGCACGAGGCCGGCCAGCAGGTACACCATCTGCTCGTCCACCGAGCCGAGGCCGATCAGTTCCTGGAGGGTGAAGGAGCGCGGGAAGCGGCGGATGGTGAGGGTGGGGCCGGTCAGGGCCAGCGGCGGGATGATGACGTTGACGCGTTCCCCGGAGGGCAGGCGGGCGTCGACCATGGGGTTGGACTCGTCGACGCGGCGGTTGACCGTGGACACGATGCGTTCGATGGTCTGCATGAGCTGGTCGTGGGAGGCGAACCGCAGCGGGAGCTGCTCGACCCGGCCGCCGCGCTCCACGAAGATCTGGTCCGGGCCGTTCACCATGATCTCCGTGATGGAGGCGTCCTCCAGCAGGGGTTCCAGGATGCCGAGGCCGAGTGCCTCGTCCACGACGCGGCGGATGAGCTGGGAGCGCTCGACCGTGGACAGCACCGGTCCCTCGCGGCTGATGATGTGGCCGAGCACCCGTTCCAGCCGGGCCCGCCGGTCGGTGGCGGCGAGCGAACCCATCTCCGCGAGGTCGATCTCCTCCAGGAGTTTGGCCCGGTACGAGGCGACCATGTGGCCGTCCTCGCCGCGGTTGCCGTTCTCCTCGGGGGAGTTGATGCGTGCCCGCAGGCTCATGGCTCGGGTGCTCCTCGTGCTCGG
>DASTDN010000584.1:0-5561 GCA_035710365.1 Streptomyces sp.
TCGTGGCGTTGGAGGCGTCGAACCTCTCCTTGAGCCGGGCCGTGGACGGCAGGGCGGTGCCGGGCGGGAGGTCGCCGGTCATGATCCCGTCCCGGAGGTCGGCGGCGATGCGCTCGTGGAGGGAGCGGCGGTCGGGGGAGTCGGGGCTGGTGAGGGGCATGATCATCCGATCCGCATCTCGTAGCGCAGTCGCTCTCGGCGCGCCGGCAGGACCATCAAGTCCACTTGGAACGGCCGGTCGCCGCTGTCCAGCGTCACCCGGCTCAGCCGCAGTACCGGCTCGCCCGGCCCCAGTCGGAGGACGTCGCGCTCCTCGCCCTCGGGCATCCGCGCGGACACGTCCTCCCGGACGCGGGCGCCGACATGCCCCAGTCCGGCGAGGAGACTCACGGCCCCGCCCCGGATCTTCCCCGTCTCCGCGAGACGGGTGCCCCGCGCGATCTCCGCGGGATAGTAGGTGTCGGTCAACTCGCACGGTTCCCCGTCGAGTTCGATGACCCGGCGCCGGACGACGACGGTCACGCCGGCTTCCAGCCCCAGCAGAACGGCGACCTCGTCCGGGGCCGGGACCTCCCCCGCGTACACGATCCGCTGCGTGCCCGTTCCGCCCCGGCCGGCCGCCTCGGCCCGCCACGCGTCCGGCTGTCCCTCGCCGGGGGGCGTCACATACGGCAGTGAGGAACTCACCCACGCGTCGTCTCTCACCGTGTCCTCCAATGGGTGGGGCCAAGACCTTGCCGCTTTACACGTTAAGCGACACGCCTCGGCGAGCCCGCCCACCTTTCTGCTTTTCGCGAATAGTGGTACGTTTCGCCATGTCTCCGTACACCACTGAAACAAGGCGGTGGTTCGCCCGTGCCTCTGTCACGGCAGCGCCGATTTCCCCGAGCCCGCGGCTCCGTGGGCGCCGCGCGCGCCTTCGCCCTCGGAACGCTCGCCGAGTGGGGCCGCGTCGACCGGTGTGACGACGTACGCCTCTGTGTCTCCGAACTGGCCACGAACGCGCTGCTGCACGGCGTGCCGCCGGGGCGCGAGTTCTGCGTGACGCTGGTCGCCGACGGCCCGCTGATCCGGGTGGAGGTGCGGGACAGCGGTGACGGCATACCGCAGACGGGACGCGGGGAGGTGGAGGACTGCGGCGGCAGAGGGCTCCGGCTCGTCACGGCCCTCGCGGACGGCTTCGGGGTCACGCCGTCTCCTCCGGGGAAGACGGTCTGGGCGATCTTCGGGACGGCGGCGCAGACCCTGCGCTGACAGCTCGGGCCCGTCGGGCGAAAGGAAAGGGCACCCGGTGTGGCTCGCGCCGGGTGCCCTTCCTCGTGTGGCCGGGTGGTCGGCTACGCTCCCGCGTCCGCCTCCTGGGCGCGCAGTGCGCGTTCCACGCCCGCTCGGGATTCCGAGACCAGGCGGCGCAGGGCCGCGTTGGGGGCGGCGGTCGTCAGCCAGGTGTCCGTGCGGGACAGGGTCTCGGCGGAGACCTGGACCGACGGGTACAGGCCCACCGCGATCTGCTGGGCCATCTCGTGGGAGCGGGACTCCCAGATGTCCTTGACGGCCTCGAAGTAGCGCTCCGCGTAGGGGGCGAGGAGTTCGCGCTGGTCCGTCTGGACGAAGCCCGCGATCACCGCCTGCTGGAGGGAGTTGGGGAGCTTGTCGGACTCCACGACCGACGCCCAGGCCTCCGCCTTGGCCTCCGGGGTCGGGCGGGCGGCGCGGGCGCTCGCCGCGTGGCGGTCGCCCGCGGCCGTCCGGTCCCGCTCGTACTCCGCCGCGATCTCCGCCTCGTCGAAGCGGGCCACGGCGGCGAGCCGCTGGACGAACGCCCAGCGCAGCTCCGTGTCCACGGCCAGGCCCTCGACGGTCTGCGAACCGTCCAGCAGCGCTTCCAGCAGGTCCAGTTGCTCCGGCGTACGGGCCGTCGCCGCGAACGCCCGCGCCCACGCGAGCTGGTGGTCGCTGCCCGGCTCCGCCGCCCGCAGGTGGGCGAGCGTCGCGTCCGTCCAGCGGGTCAGCAGCGTCTCCCGGGCCGAGGGGGCCGCGTACTGGTCGATCGCCAGCTTCACCTGGCGGTGCAGCGACTGCACCATCCCGATGTCCGACTCCTTGCCGATGCCGGAGAGCACCAGGGAGAGGTAGTCGCGGGTGGGCAGTTCCGCGTCCCGCGTCATGTCCCAGGCGGAGGCCCAGCACAGGGCGCGCGGCAACGACTCGGTGAAGTCGCCCAGGTGGTCCGTGATCACGGCCAGCGACTGCTCGTCCAGTCGGACCTTCGCGTACGAGAGGTCGTCGTCGTTCAGCAGGAGCACCGCCGGGCGGGGCACGCCCTCCAGTTGCGGCACCCGCGTCAGCTCGCCGTCCACGTCCAGCTCGACGCGCTCGCCGCGCACCAGCTTGCCGTCCGCGTCGAGGTCGTACGCGCCGACCGCGATGCGGTGCGGGCGCAGGGTCGGCTCGCCCTTCGCGCCGGCCGGCAGCGCGGGGGCCTCCTGGCGGATCGCGAAGGACGTGATCACGCCGTCCGCGTCCGTCTCGATCTCGGGGCGCAGGACGTTGATGCCCGCCGCCTCCAGCCACGTGCGTGACCACGTCTTCAGGTCGCGGCCCGAGGTCTCCTCCAGGGCCCCCAGCAGGTCCGACAGGCGCGTGTTGCCGAACGCGTGCCGCTTGAAGTAGGCCTGCACGCCCCGGAAGAACTCGTCCTCGCCGACGTACGCGACGAGCTGCTTGAGGACGCTCGCGCCCTTCGCGTAGGTGATGCCGTCGAAGTTGACGAGGACGTCGTCCAGGTCGCGGATGTCCGCCATGATCGGGTGCGTGGACGGGAGCTGGTCCTGCCGGTACGCCCAGGTCTTCATGGAGTTGGCGAACGTCGTCCACGAGTGCGGCCAGCGCGAGCCGGGCGCCGCGGCCTGGCAGGCGATCGACGTGTACGTGGCGAACGACTCGTTCAGCCACAGGTCGTTCCACCACTCCATGGTGACCAGGTCGCCGAACCACATGTGGGCCAGTTCGTGCAGGATCGTCTCCGCACGCAGCTCGTACGCCGCGTCCGTCACCTTCGACCGGAACACGTACTCGTCGCGGATGGTCACCGCGCCCGCGTTCTCCATCGCGCCCGCGTTGAACTCCGGCACGAACAACTGGTCGTACTTGGCGAAGGGGTACGCGTAGTCGAACTTCTCCTGGAACCAGTCGAAGCCCTGCCGCGTGACCTCGAAGATCGCGTCCGAGTCCAGGTACTCCGTCAGCGAGGGACGGCAGTAGATGCCGAGCGGGACGCTCCGGCCGTCCTTCTCGTAGGTGCTGTGCACGCTGTGGTACGGGCCGGCGATCAGCGCCGTGACGTACGTCGACATGCGCGGCGTCGGCTCGAACTCCCAGACGTTCCCCTCGGGCTCCGGGGTGGGGGAGTTCGAGACCACCGTCCAGCCCTCCGGCGCGCGCACCGTGAACCGGAACGCCGCCTTGAGGTCGGGCTGCTCGAAGTTCGCGAACACCCGGCGGGCGTCCGGCACCTCGAACTGGGTGTACAGGTACGCCTGGTCGTCCACCGGGTCGACGAAGCGGTGCAGGCCCTCGCCGGTGTTGGTGTACGCGCAGTCCGCGACGACCCGCAGGACGTTGCGGCCCGCGAGCAGGCCCGGCAGGGCGATGCGGGAGTCGGCGAAGACCTCGGCCGGGTCCAGCGCGTCGCCGTTCAGCGTCACCTCGTGGACGGCCGGGGCCACCAGGTCGATGAAGGACTCGGCGCCCTGCTCCGAGACGTCGAAGCGCACCGTGGTCACGGACCGGTAGGTGCCGCCCTCCTGCGCGCCGGAGAGGTCGAGATCGACCTCGTACGAGTCAACGGCGAGCAGCTTCGCCCGCTGCTGAGCCTCTTCGCGGGTCAGGTTTGTGCCAGGCACGCGGTCATCTCCTCGGTATGTGTGGGTTCGGACATCCTTCCATGGGCGGGGTCCGGTCCGGGGTGAGGAGCGCTTCCCCGCAGGGGGTGCGGGTCCGTGAGGCTCCGGGGCGCGGTGCGGGCAGGTCCGCGCTCTCGCGCCCTCGCGCCGGAGCGGCTGGTGCGGCCGGCCGGCCCGGTGCCGCCCCGCCGCACGGCGGCGACCGGCCGCACCGAGGCGGCGGCGCCTCGCCCCGTGACGCGCCCGGGGGCGCCCACCGGATCATCGGTGGGCGCCCCCGGGCACGTGCGTGCGGCAGCGGCCGCTACTTCTTCAGCTCGGCCGCCACCAGCTCCGCGATCTGCACCGCGTTGAGCGCCGCGCCCTTGCGGAGGTTGTCGTTGGAGACGAACAGGGCGAGGCCGTGCTCGACGGTCTCGTCCTCACGGATGCGGCCCACGTACGACGGGTCCTGGCCCGCCGCCCGGAGCGGGGTGGGGACGTCGGTGAGCGCCACGCCGGGGGCCCCGGCCAGCAGCTCCTTGGCGCGCTCGGCGCTGATCGGCCGCGCGAAACGGGCGTTGACCTGGAGGGAGTGGCCGGTGAACACCGGCACGCGCACACAGGTGCCGGACACCTTCAGGTCCGGGATCTCCAGGATCTTGCGGGACTCGTGGCGGAGCTTCTGCTCCTCGTCGGTCTCGTTCAGCCCGTCGTCCACGACCGACCCGGCCAGCGGCAGGACGTTGTACGCGATCGGCGCCGCGTACGTGCCCGGCTCGGGGAAGTCCACGGCCGCGCCGTCGTGCGTCAGCTTCGGGGCTTCGTCGCCGACCTTCCTGACCTGCTCGAACAGCTCGTCCACGCCCGCGAGACCCGAACCCGACACGGCCTGGTACGTCGCCACGACCAGCGCCGTGAGCCCGGCCTCCCGGTGCAGGGGGCGCAGCACGGGCATCGCGGCCATCGTCGTGCAGTTCGGGTTGGCGACGATGCCCCGGGGGCGGTCGGCGATCGCGTGCGGGTTGACCTCCGCCACCACCAGCGGCACCTGCGGGTCCCGCCGCCACGCCGAGGAGTTGTCGATCACGACGGCGCCCTGCGAGGCGACCTTCTCGGCCAGCGCCTTCGAGGTGGCGCCGCCCGCCGAGAACAGCACGATGTCGAGACCGGAGTAGTCGGCCGTCGCGGCGTCCTCCACGGTCGCACCGTCGATCACCTTGCCCGCCGAACGGGCCGAGGCGAACAGCCGCAGCTCGTCGACCGGGAAGTTCCGCTCGGTGAGGATCCTGCGCATGACCGTGCCGACCTGACCGGTGGCTCCGACGATTCCGACCCTCACGGTGACTCCCTCTGCGTCTGTTCTGCGTGCTTGGCGCCTGGCCGAGGCATTTCCGCCTCCATCATGCGGCCGACCACGGCCCGGCTGTCCACTTCTTTCGCCCGGGTGCCCGCAGGGCGGGACGCGGGCGGCGCGTACGGCGGCCACGGGCTTTTGCGTCCCGGCCCGCGCCCCGGCGCAGGAATTCAGCCGGAACGGGCCCCGGGCCGCAAGCCGTACCGACCGGCACCTGCCCAGCACCCCCCGCCGCACACGAAGGTGTGACGTACACCTCCATCGGTGGCGTGGCCGGGACCGAACGTTCCGGGCTCTCCCGGCGTCGTAGGAGGGACCGG
>DASTDN010000585.1:0-14715 GCA_035710365.1 Streptomyces sp.
TCGGACGCGGGGTACGCCAGCAGGGCCTGGGCGCCCTTGGTCCAGCTCGTCACCACACCCCGGCCGTCGACCATCAGGGGCACGGCACCGGCCAGACCGGACCGCTGCCGGGTTCCGTCCCGCTCCGTGTGCGCGCCCACGGCCGGCTTCTCTGTCGTGGAGAGTGGTCCACCACCACTTGTCCCCATAGTGACCCATACCGGGCCGGGGCGGGTCGGGCTGAGGGCGATGCGGTGGCCGGGGGCGGCCGTGCCGGGCGGGCCCCGGCGGGTCGGGTCCCAGCGGCGGGTCCGGGCCCGGGGAACGGCACGGCGGGGCGGGGATGCCGTGTGGCATCCCCGCCCCGCCGTGTGCGAACGGACTAGGCCAGGACCTTCCCCAGCGTCGCCAGCGCCTCCTCCAGTTCCTCCGCCGTGATCGTCAGCGGCGGGGCGAGGCGGATCGTGGAGCCGTGGGTGTCCTTGACCAGGATGCCCTCGCGCATCAGGCGTTCGCTGATGTCGCGGCCCGTGCCGATGGCCGGGTCGACGTCGACGCCCGCCCACAGGCCCCGCGCGCGGAAGCCGACGACGCCCTTGCCGACCAGGCCGGACAGGCCGTCGCGCAGCAGCACGCCCAGCTCGTCCGCCCGGCGCTGGAACTCGCCGGTCTCCAGCAGTTCCACCACCGCCGTGCCCACCGCGGCGGCCAGCGGATTGCCGCCGAACGTCGAACCGTGCTCGCCCGGCTTCAGCACGCCGAGCACGTCCCGGCTCCCGACCACGGCCGAGACCGGCACGATGCCGCCGCCCAGCGCCTTGCCGAGCAGCACGACGTCCGGGACGACCGACTCGTGCTCCACGGCCAGCGTGCGGCCCGTGCGGCCGAGCCCCGACTGGATCTCGTCCGCGATGAACAGGCAGCCCTTGCGGCGGGTCACCTCGCGCACCCCGGCGAGGTAGCCCTCGTCCGGAATGAGCACGCCCGCCTCGCCCTGGATGGGCTCGATGAGCACGGCCGCCGTCGTGTCGTCGATCGCCGCCTCCAGCGCGGCCAGGTCGTTGTACGGCACGATCCGGAAGCCGGGCGTGAACGGGCCGAAGCCCGAGCGTGCCGTCTCGTCCGTGGAGAAGCTGACGATCGTCGTCGTCCGGCCGTGGAAGTTGTCCGCCGCGACCACGATCGTCGCCCGGTCGGCGGGCACGCCCTTCACGTCGTACGCCCACTTGCGGGCGAGCTTGATGCCGCTCTCCACGGCCTCGGCGCCGGTGTTCATCGGCAGCATCATGTCCATGCTGAGCAGCGTGGTGAGCCGCTCGGCGAATTCGGCGAGCTGGTCGTTGTGGAACGCCCGCGAGGTCAGCGTGAGCCGGTCGAGCTGACGGTGCGCGGCCCCGACCAGCGACGGGTTGCGGTGACCGAAGTTGAGCGCCGAGTACCCGGCCAGCATGTCCAGGTACCGGCGGCCCTCCACGTCCTCCACCCAGGCGCCCTCCGCACTCGCGACCACCACGGGCAGCGGGTGGTAGTTGTGCGCCAGGACCGGCTCCTCGGCCCGGATGAGGTCGGCGGACGAACGGACACGGACGGGAGCGGTCATGAGCGGATCTCCTGGGTGCAGCACTTGATGCCGCCGCCTGCCTTCTGGAACTCGGACAGGTCGACGGGGACGGGAACGTAGCCGCGCTCGGTGAGCCGGCCGATGAGGTCGGTCGCCCCGGGCGAGACGAAGACGTGACGGCCGTCGGAGACGGAGTTCAGGCCGAACGCCATCGCGTCCTCACGGGTGGCGATCACCGCGTCCGGGTAGAGCCGTTCGAGCACCTCGCGGCTGCCCGGCGAGAACGCCTCCGGGTAGTACACGACGTTCCCGTCCGACCCGTCGCCGCCCTCCTCCAGGACGAACAGCGCGGTGTCCAGGTGGTAGAAGTACGGGTCCACCAGCGTCAGGGAGACCACCGGGGTGCCGAAGAACTCCTGCGCCTCGCGGTGCGCCTCGCGGGTGGTGCGGAAACCGGTGCCCGCCAGGATCCAGCGGCCGGCCGGCACGAAGTCGCCCTCGCCCTCGCAGACGGACTCGGGGTGGTAGACGTCGTAGCCCGCCGCCTTGAACCACGCCTCGTAGGGCACGGACTCGGGCCGGCGCTCGGGCGCGTGGAAGAGGGAGCCGAGGACGCGGCCGCCGACGACGACCGCGGCGTTCGCGGCGAAGACCATGTCGGGGAGTCCGGGCACCGGGGCCACGGTCTCGACGGTGTGTCCGTGTTCGCGGTAGACGTTCATCAGCGTCTGCCACTGGGCGTGGGCGCGGCCCACGTCGACGGGGGCGTCGGGATGCATCCAGGGGTTGATCGCGTACTGCACGGCGAAGTGTCTGGGTTCGCAGACGAGGTAGCGCCGCCGGCGCGGCACACGGGTTCCGGTCACAGAGGGGTTCCTCCGCTTCCTGGGCGTCGAGTCAGGGTTGCCACCACGGTAGGAAACCGGACCGACGGTCGACAAGCGACAAAAGCTGCGTGTTGACGCAGCAATGCTGCAAAAATCAGACCCTCAGTGCAGATTTGCTGCGCCGCCTGACGTTTCGTCCGGTGCCGGCTGGCTGGCACCCGCCTCCGGGCTGTCGGGGATGAGATGCGACAGCACCATCACGCTGATCGTCTTGCGGATGAAGGGCTCCGCCCGGATGCGCTCCAGCACCTCCTCGAAGTGCTCCACGTCCCGCGCCCGCACGTGCAGCAGCGCGTCCGCGCCCCCCGTCACCGTCATCGCCGCGGTGATCTCCGGATGGTTGCGCACCACCTCCGCCAGCCGCCGCGGCGGCGCCGCGCCCTCGCAGTACACCTCGACGTACGCCTCCGTGCGCCAGCCCAGCGCCGACGGCTCCACCGTGGCCGTGAACCCGGTGATCACCCCCGTGTCGCGCAGCCGGTCCACACGGCGCTTGACCGCCGTCGAGGACAGCCCGACGGCCGCGCCGATCTCGGCGAAACTCGTCCGGGCGTTCGCCATCAGAGCAATGATGATCTTCCGGTCGAGCTCGTCGAACGGCGTGGGACCACTGTTCATGCGCGCACTGTATCCACCGCGCGTCCGCGGCCCGCGGCCCTCGCCCCCACCGCAGAGTACGGGCGCCCCGCCCCCGCCCTCCACCGCCGAGCCGGGGCCCGCGCCGGGTGCCGGGCCGACGCCGCGCCGGGCACCACCGGAGTGCCCGCCTCCGGCGAGAACGCCCCTCCCGCACCGTGTGCGGACGTCCCGGTACCACCTACACTCCACGTTCATGCTGCGCGCCCTCGCCGTCGACGACGAACGGCCCTCGCTGGAGGAACTGCTCTACCTGCTGAACGCCGACCCGCGCATCGGCAGCGCCGAGGGCGCCGGCGACGCGACCGAGGCGCTGCGCCGCATCAACCGCGCCCTGGAGTGCGGGCCCGGGGGCCCCGAGGCCATCGACGTCGTCTTCCTCGACATCCAGATGCCCGGCCTCGACGGCCTCGACCTCGCCCGGCTCCTCGGCGGCTTCGCCCAGCCGCCGCTCATCGTCTTCGTCACCGCCCACGAGGACTTCGCCGTCCAGGCCTTCGACCTCAAGGCCGTCGACTACGTCCTCAAACCGGTCCGCAAGGAACGCCTCGCCGAGGCCGTGCGCCGGGCCGCCGAACAGTGCGGGACCCCCGCCCGCATCCCCGTCCACGAACCCGACCCCGACCACATGCCCGTCGAACTCGGCGGCGTCACCCGCTTCGTCCCCGTCGACGACATCACCCACGCCGAGGCCCAGGGCGACTACGCCCGCCTCCACACCGTCCGGGGCAGCCACCTCGTCCGCATACCGCTGTCCACCCTGGAGGAACGCTGGCGCTCACGCGGCTTCGTCCGCATCCACCGCCGCCACCTGGTCGCGCTGCGCCACATCGCCGAACTCCGCCTCGACGCGGGCACCGTCAGCGTCATCGTCGGCGCCGAGGAACTCCAGGTCAGCCGTCGGCACGCCCGCGAACTGCGGGACCTGCTGATGCGCCGCACCACGGACTAGGGACGGACGCCCACATGCCCCAGGACCCCGCCGAACGCCGCGTCACCGTCACCGGCCCGCCCCGCCGCACCGGCCGCGCCCCCGGCTACTACCGCCCGCGCACCGAGATCGACGAACAGACCACCCTCGGCCACACCTACGTGCGCTCCCTGATGCGCACCCAACTGCGCGCCGCCCTCGGCGTGTTCACCGTCCTCGTCCTCCTCGTCGGACCCCTCCCGCTGGTGTTCTCGGCCGCCCCCGGAGAGCGCCGCCTCGAATGGCTGGTCCTCGGCTTCGGCCTCTACGCCCCCATGGTGCTGCTCGCCCGCTGGTACGTCCGCCGCGCCGAACGCAACGAACGCGACCTCGTCCGCCTGGTAGAGGACCGCTGAGCGAAGACCCATGAACTCCGGTTACGCCGTCCCCGCCGTCGCCCTCGTCGTCGTCGCCACCGTCCTCGTCGGCGCCTTCGGCCTGCGCGTTTCCCGCACCACCTCCGACTTCTACGTCGCCTCCCGCACCGTCGGCCCCCGCCTCAACGCCGCCGCCATCAGCGGCGAGTACCTGTCCGCCGCCTCCTTCCTCGGCATCGCCGGACTCGTCCTCGTCCAGGGCCCCGACATGCTCTGGTACCCGGTCGGCTACACCGCCGGGTACCTCCTGCTGCTGCTGTTCGTCGCCGCCCCGCTGCGCCGCTCCGGCGCCTACACGCTGCCCGACTTCGCCGAGGCCCGGCTCGCCTCCCAGGCCGTGCGGCGGCTCGCGGGCGCCTTCGTCGTCGGCGTCGGCTGGCTCTACCTGCTGCCCCAGCTCCAGGGCGCCGGACTGACCCTGGCGGTGCTCACGGGGGCGCCGGACCCGCTCGGCGGCCTCATCGTCGCCGTCGTCGTGACCGCCACGGTCGCCGCCGGAGGCATGCGCAGCATCACCTTCGTCCAGGCCTTCCAGTACTGGCTGAAGCTCACCGCCCTGCTGGTGCCCGCCCTCTTCCTCGTCCTCGCCTGGCAGGCCGACGGCGCCCCCCACCACGCCTTCGACGAACCGGCCGCCTTCCGCGAACAACGCGTCGTGCGCGTCGAGGACAGCCTGGAGATGCGGCTCGACCGGCCCCTCACCGTCACCGTGACCGGCACCGTCGACGGCCGCGCCCACCACGGCGCCCGGGTCACCCTGCCCGCCGGCGCGCACCGCCTCGACGGCGGCACCCGCCTCACCTTCGCCCAGGGCGACCCCGTCCCCGAGACCGGCCGCGGCGCCGACGACGTCCTGTCCCCGTCCCGAGCCGAGAGCCGCACCGACCGCCCCCTGTACGCCACGTACGGGCTGATCCTCGCCACGTTCCTCGGCACCATGGGCCTGCCGCACGTCGTCGTCCGCTTCTACACCAGCCCGCACGGCGTCGCCGCCCGCCGCACCACCGTCGCCGTCCTCGGCCTGATCGGCGCCTTCTACCTGCTGCCCCCCGTCTACGGCGCCCTCGGCCGCCTGTACTCCCCCGAACTCGCCCTCACCGGTGACGCCGACGCCGCCGTCCTGCTGCTGCCGCAGCGGATGATCGGCGGACTCGGCGGCGACCTGCTGGGCGCCCTGCTCGCGGGCGGCGCCTTCGCCGCGTTCCTGTCCACCGCGTCCGGACTGACCATGGCCGTGGCCGGCGTCCTCACCCAGGACGTGCTGCCCTCCTGGGGCGTGCGCCACTTCCACGTCACGCACTTCCGGCTCGGCACGGTCCTCGCCATGGCCGTCCCGCTCGCCGCGAGCGTCCTCGTCGGCGGACTGCCCGTCGCCGACGCCGTCGGGCTCGCCTTCGCCGTGTCGGCGTCGTCGTTCTGCCCGCTGCTCGTGCTCGGCATCTGGTGGCGCCGGCTGACCCCGCCGGGCGCCGCCGCGGGCATGCTCGTCGGCGGCGGCTCCGCGCTGCTGGCCGTCGCCGCCACCATGGCCGGGCTGCCCGCCGGTCATACCCTGCACGCCCTGCTGGCCTGGCCCGCGCTGTGGTCGGTGCCCCTGGGCTTCCTCACCATGGTCCTGGTGTCCCTCGCCACCCCCGGCCGGGTCCCGGCCGGAACGGAATCGATCCTCGCGCGCTTCCATCTGCCCGAGGAACTGCGGACGGAGGTGGCGCCGTGAGCGGATTCGTGGCCGGCCTGTGCGTGGCCGCGCTGCCGCTGCTGGCCGCCGGATTCTGGCTGGGCCGGCGCACCGCCCGCCCGGCGAGCCTCGCCGGACTCGGCGGCCCCGTCGAGCACGCCACCTTCCAGACCCTGCACACGGCGTCCCTCGCCGCGCCCCCGCTGCGGGCCGGCCTCACCGAGGAGACGGCCCGCAAAGCGGCCCGCACGCTGCGCACCCTGCTCGGCACGGACGCGCGGTGCCTGACCGACCTGGAGGACGTCCTCGTCTGGGACGGGGCCGGCTCCCACCACCGCTCCGAGATCATGGAATGCCTCGCCGGACCCCTCGACACCGGCCGCGGCGAGGCCTTCCCGCTGACCTGCGACACCCCCGACTGCTCGGTGCGCTGGGCCGTGGTCGCGCCGCTCACCGTCGACGACCGGGTGCACGGCGCACTCGTCGCCTGCGCGCCCCGAGAGTCCGCCGTCCTGGTCCGCGCCGCGGGCGAGGTCGCCCGCTGGGTCTCCGTGCAACTGGAACTCGCCGACCTCGACCAGTCCCGCACCCGCCTCATCGAGGCCGAGATCAAGGCCCTGCGCGCCCAGATCTCCCCGCACTTCATCTTCAACTCGCTCGCGGTGATCGCGTCCTTCGTGCGCACCGACCCCGAGCGCGCCCGCGAGCTGCTCCTGGAGTTCGCCGACTTCACCCGGTACTCGTTCCGCCGGCACGGCGACTTCACCACCCTCGCCGACGAACTCCACGCCATCGACCACTACCTGGCACTGGTCCGGGCCCGCTTCGGCGACCGGCTCGCCGTCACCCTGCAGATCGCGCCCGAGGTACTGCCGGTCACGCTGCCGTTCCTGTGCCTCCAGCCGCTGGTGGAGAACGCCGTCAAGCACGGCCTGGAGGGCAAGGCCGACCAGTGCCACATCCAGATCACCGCCCAGGACGCGGGCGCCGAGGCGCTCGTCGTCATCGAGGACGACGGCGCCGGAATGGACCCCGGCCTGCTGCGCCGCATCCTCGCCGGCGAGGTCAGCCCGTCCGGCGGCATCGGCCTGTCCAACGTCGACGACCGGCTCCGCCAGGTCTACGGCGACGACCACGGCCTCGTCATCGAGACGGCGTCCGGCGCCGGCATGAAGATCACGATCAGGCTGCCGAAGTACCAGCCCGGTGTGCATTCGGCCGGACGGGTCGACCCGTGAGCCGACCCGGCGCCGACCCGGCGCTCACCCGCCGCTGAGGACCATGCCGAGGGTGAGCAGGCCGAGGACGACCCAGCCGAACCACAGCCATCCGTTGCTGCCGAGAGCCACCGTGTAGGCGGTCACCGAGACCAGACCGCCGGCGGTGAGCACCCCCATCGTCTTCGTGGAACCGTCCGTGGAACCGGGCATCGCGACACCCTCCTCGTGATCCGTTCCCTCCATGGTGCCCCGTCACGGCGCATCCGGACCGGGAACGGCCGGGAGTCGTCAGTCGCCCCGCGCGTTCAACGAGGCCAGATAGGCGTTGTAGGCCTCCAGCTCCCGGTCCCCGTCGCGATCGGCGGCCCGGTCCTTGCGGCGGGCCTGCCGCTGGTCGGAGGCGTACCACTGGAACAGCAGGGCGATCAGCACCAGCACCGAAGGGATCTCGCTGAACGCCCAGGCGATGCCGCCCGCCGCGTTCTGGTCGGACAGCGCGTCCACCGCGAGCGACGCGGGCGGGTGCTCGAACGTCTCCACCATGGGCGCCGACGCCATCATCAGGGCGATTCCGAAGAACGCGTGGAACGGCATGCCCGCGAACAGCTCCAGCATCCGCATCAGGTAACCCGGCCGGTTCGGCCCCGGGTCCACGCCCATGATCGGCCAGAAGAAGACCAGGCCCACGGCGAGGAAGTGCACCATCATCGCGACGTGCCCCGTCTTCGAGCCCATCAGGAAGTCGAACAGCGGGGTGAAGTACAGCGCGTACAGGCTCGCCACGAACAGCGGGATCGTGAACACGGGATGCGTGACGACCTTCAGGTAGCGGCTGTGCAGCAGCATCAGCAGCACCTCACGCGGCCCCCTGTGCCCGCGGGCGGCCGGGGGCAGCGCCCGCAGCGCCAGCGTGATCGGGGCGCCCAGCAGGATCAGGATCGGCGACAGCATGCTGATGACCATGTGCTGCACCATGTGCACGCTGAACAGGACCATGCCGTAGTCGTTGAGCCCGGTGCACATCATCAGCGCCACCGACAGCACCCCGGCGACGTGGGCGATGGTCCGGCCGACCGGCCACCGGTCGCCGCGCCGGGCGAGCCGGACGACTCCCCAGCCGTACAGCGCGAGGCCCAGCAGACAGGCGACCAGGAAGAACGGGTCCGCCGACCACTGCAGTCCGCGCCCCAGCGTGAACGGCGGCAGATCCATGACCATGCCGTGCCCGCCGTGATCCATCCGCCCGGCTCCTGATTCGTGGGGGTAAGTGCCGAACCAGAGTAGGACGGCCCCCGGCCGTCACCGCGACCGGGGCCCCGGGACGCGGGGAACAGGGCGACGGGCCGCCGACACCGCGCGCCACCCGCACCTCGTGCCGTGCGCCGGCCGGGACTCCTACAGCACGCACTCCGCTTCGGCGTACCGGTCCACCGGCACGGTCTTCAGCGTCCGCACGGCCTCGGCCAGCGGCACCGTCACGACGTCCGTCCCGCGCAGGGCGGTCATCCGCCCGAATTCACCCCGGTGCACGGCCTCCACCGCGTGCCACCCGAACCGGGTCGCCAGCACCCGGTCGTACGCGGTCGGGGTGCCGCCCCGCTGCACGTGCCCGAGGATCACCGGCCGGGCCTCCTTGCCGAGGCGCTGCTCCAGTTCGACCGAGAGCTGCCGCGCGATCCCCGCGAAGCGCTCGTGGCCGTAGACGTCCTTGCCGCCCTCGTCGAAGTCCATGGTCCCAGCCCTGGGCTTGGCGCCCTCGGCGGCGACCACGATCGCGAACCGCTTGCCCGCCGAGAACCGCCTGCCGACCTTCTCGGTCAGCTCGTCGATGTCGAAGGGGCGTTCCGGGACGACCACGGCGTGCGCGCCGGCCGCCATGCCGGAGTGCAGCGCGATCCAGCCGGTGTGGCGGCCCATGACCTCCACGATCAGCACCCGCTGGTGGGACTCGGCGGTGGTCTTCAGGCGGTCCAGGGCCTCGGTGGCGACGGTGACGGCCGTGTCGAAACCGAAGGTCATGTCGGTGCCGGCGATGTCGTTGTCGATGGTCTTGGGCACGCCCACGATCGGCAGTCCGCTGTCCGAGAGCAGCCGGGCCGCCTTCAGGGTGCCCTCGCCGCCGATCGGGACGACCGCGTCGAGACCCAGCTCCTCGACGTGGCTGCGGGCCCGCTCCACGCCGTCGCGCAGATGCTCGGGACGGACCCGGGAGGAGCCGAGGATCGTGCCGCCGCCGGTCAGGATGCCGCTCACCGCGTCGAGGTCGAGCTTGAGGTAGTCGCACTCCAGCAGGCCCCGCCAGCCGTCCCGGAAACCGATGACCTCGTCGCCGTGGTCGGCCACCGCACGGTGCACGACGGACCGGATGACGGCGTTCAGACCGGGGCAGTCCCCGCCGGACGTGAGGACACCAATGCGCATAGCCCGAATTACCTTCTTGACGTGGGCCGGTTCCGGACCACGCTGTCCGGCTCGAATCCCCGCCACCCTAGCGGCACCGGGGGCGGGGCCGAAGCACGCATCCGCCTGCTGGACGACCCCGCTCACCTGTGCGGAAGGGGCGTCAGACGGGCCCCTGCCGGGACCGTGCGGGCGGCGCCCGCGGGGGTCAGGCGGGCTGCTGGGCGGCGGCGATGCGCTCGTTGCGCAGCGCCTCGTACCAGGTCTCGTCGACCGGCGGCAGCGCGTTCACGTCGAGGGCCAGCTTCAGGAGCAGGTCCGCGATCAGCGGGTTGCGGGCCAGCACCGGGCCGTGCATGTACGTCCCGAAGACCGTGTCGTTGTACGCGCCCTCCGTGCCGTCGCCCGTGCCGTTGCCGTTGCCGAACCGCACGTTCGCGAGGGGGCGGGCGGACGGGCCGAGGTGGGTGACGCCCTGGTGGTTCTCGAACCCGGTCAGCGGGGGCAGGCCGAGGCGCGGGTCGATGTCGCCGAGGACGTCGCCGACGCAGCGGGCACCCTCGCCGCGCACCGAGACCACGTCGAGCAGGCCGAGACCGGGCTCGCGCTGCCCGAGGTCGTTGATGAACTCGTGGCCGAGGATCTGGTAGCCGGCGCAGACGGAGAACACGATCGCGCCGTTCTCCACCGCCCGGTACAGGCCGCCGTCCCGGCGCAGCCGCTCGGCGGCGAGCCGCTGCGGCCGGTCCTCGCCGCCGCCGATCAGATAGATGTCGCCGGACGTCGGGATCGGCTGGTCGCTGCGCACGTCGAGCCGGGTCACGTCCAGGCCGCGCTGCCGGGCCCGGCGCTCCACGACGAGGGCGTTGCCCTGGTCGCCGTAGGTGCTGAGCAGGTCCGGGTAGATCCAGACGAGCCGCAGGCTGTTGTCGCTCACAAAGGTCCCCTGGGGTGTCTCGGTGTCTAGTTGCCGACGCGGCGGCGCAGGTCCTGGAAGGCGGTGTA
Source organism: Streptomyces sp. (assembly GCA_035710365.1). Lineage (GTDB taxonomy): Bacteria > Actinomycetota > Actinomycetes > Streptomycetales > Streptomycetaceae > Streptomyces. Next base: position 10,714 of record DASTDN010000585.1, read on the forward strand.
GTTCGCGATGACCTCGATGCGGCCCGGCGGGCACTGCTGCACCGCCTGGTCGGCCGAGTCGCACACCTGGAAGTGCTGGTTCGCGACTTCGAGACGCACCGCGAGGTCCAGTTTGCGGTCGCCGATCACGAAGATCGGGTGGCCGCTCAGCCGCGTGTAGTCGACGTCCCAGAGCCAGGAGGTGTCGGTGCCGTCGGCGCCGCGCGCGTTCACCGAGAGGATCACCGGGGCGGGCGGCGGGTCGATCAGGGAGAACGTCTCCAGCCAGCCGGCCGGGTTCTTCGCGAGCAGCAGCCTGAGGTCGCGGCCCTGGAACTGCACGACGTCGTAGCGCCCGGCGACCGCCTGCACCTGGTACATGCGTTCCAGGGCGACCTGCGGCGGCACGCCGAAGACGGCGGCGACGGCGGCCGAGGACGTGGCGTTGGCCTTGTTGGCGCGGCCCGGCAGCTGGAGGTGGATGGGCCAGGCCGAGCCGTGCGGGTCGAGGACGTGGTCGCCGGAGAGTGCCCAGGTCGGGGTGGGGCGGCGGAACCCGCACTCGCCGCAGAACCAGTCGTTGCCGGGGCGCTGCATCACTCCGCCGCAGGACGGGCAGGACCAGGCGTCGTCCTTCCACATCTGGCCCGCGGCGACCCAGATGACGTTCGGGGAGGAGGACGCGGCCCACACCACGAGCGGGTCGTCGCAGTTGGCCACGACGACGGCCTTCGAACCGGCGAGCCCCTCACGCCAGTTCTCGGCGAGCATGCGGGTCTCGGCCGCGCGGTCGAGCTGGTCGCGGGAGAGGTTCAGCAGGGCGATGCACTTGGGGTCGGTGTCCCGGGCGACGCCCGCGAGGTACTTCTCGTCCACCTCGATGACGCCGTATCTCGCGTCGGAGTTGCCGGCGAGCGCCGAGGTGATGCCGGCGGGCATGTTCGCGCCGAGCGCGTTGGAGACGACCGGGCCCGCCGCGCGCAGGGCCTCCGCGATGAGCCGGGTGGTGGTGGTCTTGCCGTTGGTCGCCGAGACCAGGATCACGTCCAGGTTCTGGGCGAGCCGGGCGAGGAGGTCGGGGTCGAGCTTGAGAGCCACCCGGCCACCGATCACCGAACCGCTGCCGCGTCCCGCGGCGCGCGACGCCGCCGCGACCGCCTTGCCCGCGGTCACGGCCAGCTTGGCCCGCGGCGTGAGCGGGTCCGAGTTGCCTGACATCAGTTCTCGATCCTCCTTGCGTACGCGCCGCGCCTGGGGCCTGACGGCAACGTGGTGGTGTGGCTCAGCCTATCGAGATCCCTTCGCACTCCCGAATCATGGCACCGCCCGGCCGGTCGCGGGGGAGGCGGCAGCGGGCGCATTCGTGTGCGGACCGTACTCTTGCGGCCATGCCACACGCCTCCATCCCGGGCGCCCGCGGGCGCGTCCGGCCCCTCACGCTGCTCGGCGACCCGGTGCTGCGCACGCCGTGCGCGGACGTCACCGGCTTCGGCCCCGGACTCGCCCGTCTCGTCGAGGACCTGTTCGCGACGATGTACGCCGCGCAGGGGGTGGGCCTCGCCGCGAACCAGGTGGGCGAGCCGCTGCGGGTGTTCGTGTACGACTGCCCGGACGACGAGGACGTGCGCCACGTGGGTCACGTCGTGAACCCGCGGCTGGTGGAGGCGGACGGGCTGGTGCTGCGCGGGCCCGAGGGCTGTCTGTCGCTGCCGGGCCTGGAGGCGGGCACGGAGCGGTACGACCACGCCGTGGTGGAGGGGGTGACGATGACGGGTGAGCCGGTCGTCGTGCACGGCACGGGCTTCTTCGCGCGGTGTCTCCAGCACGAGACGGATCACCTGGAGGGCAGGGTGTACGCGGACCGCGTCACGGGCCTGCGCGGACGCCGTCTGATGCGGAAGGTGGCCCGCGCCCCCTGGTACGGGCGGGGGGCCTGACCCGCGGCCGGACACGGCCGCGCGGGCCGGGCGGGGTCAGAAGCCGGGGGCGCCGGCCCGGTCCGCGGCGGCGGCCAGCCGGCCCCACAGCAGGTCGGCGAGACTCTTCACCAACTCCTCACGCGGGCAGGGCCGTTCGCCCAGCCACCAGTCGCCCGCCGCGTGCATCATGCCGACGATTCCGTGCCCCCACACGCGTGCCACCCGCGCGCTGCCGGGTCCGAGGTCGAGGCGGTCCTCGATTACCTGGGCCAGTTCCTCGCCCATGCGGCGCAGCAGGGGAGCCGAGTGCTTGCCGATGTCGAAGCCGGGCTCGCCGCCCTGGCCGCTCTCGGCCGGGTGCATCAGGAAGCGGTAGACCTGCGGGCGGGCCTCGATGGCCGCGAGGTAGGTGTCGAGGGTGGCCTCCACGCGCCTGCGGCGCTCCGCCGGGGCGTCCAGCGCGGCGCGCAGCGAGCCGAGGAGGGCGTCGGTGTGCCGCTGGGCGAGCGCCGCGTAGAGCCCGCCCTTGTCGCCGAAGTGCCGGTAGAGGATCGGCTTGGTGATGCCGGCCTCGGCGGCGATGGCGTTCATCGAGGCCCCGGGGCCGTCGCGCAGCACCACGCGGTCGGCGGCCTCCAGCAGCTCGCGCCGCCGGCGGTCCGCGGACCGCCGCTGTTCCGTCGGATGCGTGGTGTCCATGTGCTCTCCCCACCCGTGCTGATTCGGTGACGCCTTCGCAAACTAACACTTCACGGCGGTGCGGGACCGGACGGGCGGCCCGGGCCGGTGTCGGGAGTTGACTTTTCTTACCCACGGGTAACAGACTCGGGTTACCGCAAGTAACACCGTACGTGGCGCTGGAGGGGACATGGCCGAGTTCACCATGGAGCTCAACGACGAGCAGAAGGAGGTCCGGGACTGGATCCACGGCTTCGCCGCCGACGTGATCCGCCCCGCCGCCGCCGAGTGGGACGAGCGCGAGGAGACCCCCTGGCCCGTGATCCAGGAGGCCGCCAAGGTCGGCATCTACTCCCTCGACTTCTACGCGCAGCAGTACTTCGACCCCACCGGCCTCGGCATCCCGATGGCGATGGAGGAGCTGTTCTGGGGCGACGCGGGCATCGCGCTGTCCATCGTCGGCACCGGCCTCGCCGCCGTCGGCGTCCTCGCCAACGGCACCGACGAGCAGATCGGCACCTGGATCCCCCAGATGTACGGCGACGCCACCGACGTCAAGGTCGCCGCGTTCTGCTCCTCCGAGCCCGACGCCGGCTCCGACGTGGCCTCCATGCGCACCCGCGCCGTGTACGACGAGGCCAAGGACGAATGGGTCCTCGACGGCACCAAGACCTGGGCGACCAACGGCGGCATCGCCAACGTGCACGTCGTCGTCGCCGTCGTCGACCCCGCCCTCGGCTCCAAGGGCCACGCCTCCTTCATCGTCCCGCCGGGCACGCCCGGCCTGTCCCAGGGCCAGAAGTTCAAGAAGCACGGCATCCGCGCCTCGCACACCGCCGAAGTCGTCCTCGACGGCGTGCGCGTGCCCGGCTCCTGCCTGCTCGGCGGCAAGGAGAAGCTGGACGAGCGGCTCGCCCGCGCCCGCGAGAAGGCGAAGGCGGGCGGCGAACGCGTGAAGAACGCCGCGATGGCCACCTTCGAGGCGTCCCGCCCGGCCGTCGGCGCCATGGCCGTCGGCACCGCCCGCGCCGCGTACGAGGTCGCCCTCGACTACGCCAGGACCCGCGAGCAGTTCGGCCGGCCCATCATCGACAACCAGGGCGTCGCCTTCCAGCTCGCGGACATGCGGACCTCCGTGGACGCGGCGCGGCTGCTGGTGTGGCGGGCGTCCTGGATGGCGATCAACGGCAAGCCGTTCACCGCGGCCGAGGGCTCGATGTCCAATCTGTTCGCCAGCGAGACCGCCAAGAAGGTCACCGGCCAGGCCATCCAGATCCTCGGCGGGAACGGCTACACCCGGGAGTACCCGGTGGAGCGCATGCACCGGGACTCGGCGATCTACACGATCTTCGAGGGGACGAGCGAGATCCAGCGGCTGGTGATCGCCCGCACGCTGTCGGGCATGCCGATCCGCTAGAGGGGTTGA
>DASTDN010000586.1:0-4146 GCA_035710365.1 Streptomyces sp.
AGCGCGCGCGGCGAGTACGTCGGCGGTGTCATCGCGCCCGGTATCGAGATCTCCGTCGAGGCGCTCGGCGTCAAGGGCGCCCAGCTCCGCAAGATCGAGGTCGCCCGGCCGCGCAGCGTCATCGGCAAGAACACGGTCGAGGCGATGCAGTCCGGGATCGTGTACGGGTTCGCCGGCCAGGTCTACGGTGTCGTCAGCCGAATGGTCCGCGAACTCGCCGACGACCCCGCGGACGTGACGGTCATCGCGACGGGCGGGCTGGCACCGATGGTGCTGGGCGAGTCCTCGGTGATCGACGAACACGAGCCGTGGCTGACCCTGATGGGCCTCCGGCTGGTCTACGAGCGGAACGTGGCCCGCCTCTGAGCCGGCGGTGACGGGAGCACGGCCCCGCCGACGTGCCGCGGGTTCCGCCCCGCCCGCGTGCCGCTGCTTCCGCCTCCGCGTGCCGTGGGCTTCCCCCGCCCGGTGTCGGCGGTGGCGGGAGCACGGCCCCGCCCACGCCCTGCCCCTTCCGCCCGCACGCGTGCCGGTGGGTTCCGCCGCGCCAGACACCGCCGCTTCCGTCCGCCCCGCTCCACACGCCCCGGGGCACGCGCTACGCCTCCCGCGGGCGCCGGCACCCTCCCGCAAGGGCTCGCCCTCCCGAGAGCGCCGGCACCCCGCAAGGCCTCGCCCCCGAGGGCGCTCGCCCTCCCGCGGGCACACCCTTCGTGGCCACCCCGGCCCCGCGCATCCGGAGGAGTGGCAGCCCCGCGCCACACCCCCACCCCTGTGCCCGGTTTGTCTGATTAGCGCGTATCGTCGCAGCATGCCCACGCCATACGGATCCTGCGGCGCCATGGCGTTCGGTGTGGAGGAGCTGCGTGTGCTCCGCCGCGCCCTCGCTCTCGCCGTACACCCCAGCCCCGCCACGGCCGAGGACGTCAAGGACTGCCTCCGGCTCGCCGGCTCGCTCGACGAGGCGGCGCGGGAGGGCGCCCGGCTGCGCGCCTTCCTCGTGGCCGACCTCGCCCGGTACCGCGCCGCCCTCCCCGGCACCGCCGTCGGCTATCTCGCCGTCCTGGAGGAGGCCCTGGGCTCCGGCCACCGCCCCGGCCCCCACGACCTCGCGGCCCTGCGTGCGCTGCGCGGCAACCCCCTCGCGGCAGCCCTCCTCGCCCGCTGCGAGTCCCGGGCGGGCGACGGGCGCCACGTACGGCCCCGCCTCGCCGTCCGCCGGGCCCGCCTCGCGACGCACACCGCCGCACCGGACGGCGTGGCGGCCCCCGTCCCGGCCGTCCGCACCCCCCGAGGGGAACCCGTGCCGCCCACCACGCCCGCGGCGACCGCGATCCCGGCCTCCCGTACCCGCCTCCAGGCCCTCCCGGGCGGGCTCGCCGACCGTTTCTCCGCGTCCGGTGCGCGCCCCGCGCCCGAGGGCGAGCCCGCCGCCGAGCCCGCCAGGGACAGGCCCGCGGGCGAGCCCGGGGGGAAGCCCGGGGGCAAGCCCTCCGGACCGGACACGGCTCGCCCGAGGCCGGCCCGCCCCATCCCCACCCCGGGCGAGGTCTTCCCGCGCGGGAAACCCGCGCCGCCCCCGGCGGACCGGCCGGCGGACCCGCCCCGGCAACTGGCCGCCGTCTGACGCGCGGGCCGGGGCGGGCCGACCCCCGCCCCGGCGCCGCGGCGGGGGCGTGCAGGAATCCGCCCGGCGCCGGCGCCCCCTCCCCTGCCGCTCCCGGCGGCGTGGCTACCCTGGATTCATGGATTACGTCTCCGCACTCCTGCCCCCGGTCGTCATGGCCGTGTTCTTCATCGGCCTGATCCGCGTGATCGTGAAGACCCAGGGCGGCGCAAACAAGGCCAAGGAGGACGCGGCCGTCGACGCCGCCCTCGCCCGCGCGGAGGCCGCCGCCCCCCGGCCCGCCACCGCCAAGGACGCCTGACCTCCGCCGCCCGGCCTCCGCCTCGGGCCGCCGTCCCGCGCCTGCAGACTCCCGCCGCCCCGTTTCTGCTGCTTGTCGGAAAATCGCACGTTCTGCACGCCGAAGGCACGAACTGGCACTATTGTGCGGAGAGTGCCTCGCCCCCTGGGAGAACTCGAAGACGCGGTCATGACGCGGGTGTGGAAGTGGAACCGCCCGGTGACCGTTCGGGAAGTCCTGGAAGATCTCCAGCAGGAGCGGTCCATCGCGTACACCACCGTGATGACCGTTTTGGACAATCTCCATCAGAAGGGCTGGGTGCGCCGCGAGGCGGAAGGCCGGGCCTATCGATATCAGGCGGTCTCCACCCGCGCCGCCTACTCCGCGGCACTCATGAACGAGGCCTGGTCGCTGAGCGACAACCCCGCCGCGGCTCTCGTCGCCTTCTTCGCGATGATGAGCGACGAACAGCGCCGGGCTCTGCGGGACGCGCTGCGTATCGTCCAGGCCCCGGAAACCCCGGCCGATACGCCCGCCCATACCCAGGGGCATACCCCCGGCCATACGTCCGCCCATACGCGCGGTGAAACCTCCGGCGATACCCCGGAGAACAACCCCGCCGCCAAGCGTGTCGGCGAGAAGCCCGCCGAGAACCCCGCCGAGAACCCCGGCTCCTCAACGGACGACGGCGGGCGATAGCGTCCGCTCATGTCAGCAGACAGCCCCGAAGTCACCGCAAAAGCCATCACCGTCCGGCGGGCCCGAACCGGCGATGTCGCGGAGGTCCGCCGTCTCCTTGACGCCTACGCCCGTGACCGCATCCTGCTGGACAAAGCCACGGTGACGCTTTACGAGGACATCCAGGAGTTCTGGGTCGCGGAACGCGACGACAACGCCGAGGTGGTCGGCTGCGGAGCCCTGCACGTGATGTGGGAAGACCTCGCCGAAGTCCGCACTCTCGCCGTGAAGCCGGGCCTGACGGGCGCCGGCGTCGGACATCTGTTGCTGGGGAAGCTGCTGGACACGGCACGCTGGCTGGGTGTTCGCCGGGTTTTCTGTCTGACCTTCGAAGTGGAGTTCTTCGGCAAGCACGGCTTCGTCGAGATCGGCGAGACGCCGGTGGACACCGATGTCTACGCCGAGCTCCTGCGTTCCTATGACGAGGGCGTCGCGGAGTTCCTCGGACTCGAACGGGTGAAACCGAACACCTTGGGCAACAGCCGGATGCTTCTCCATCTGTGATCGCAGCCGATTGACGTGACCCGAAGCGTCCGACCTTGCCCCGGTGTCCTATGTCCGAAACGCGCATGTTTCCGGACGACCCCCTGTCGCGGAGTCTCTCCCGGGGGTTTGTGTTTTTCCGGCAAAAGCGGTTTGCTTTCCGGCGTACTGCAGTACTGCATATAACAGGGGACGGCGATACGGCTGATGCCGGCACCCCCGTCCCGTAGTTATCGATGAAAGGGAATCCCGTGGCACAGAAGGTTCAGGTCCTTCTTGTCGACGACCTCGACGGCGGCGAGGCGGACGAGACTGTGACGTTCGCGTTGGACGGCAAGACCTACGAGATCGATCTCACCACTGCCAATGCGGACAAGCTCCGTGGCCTTCTTGAGCCTTACGTGAAGGGCGGCCGTCGCACGGGAGGCCGTGCTTCGGGCGGGCGCGGAAAGGCCCGCGCCTCTTCCGGTGGCAGCCAGGACACCGCGGCCATCCGCGCGTGGGCCAAGGAGAACGGCTACGAGGTGAACGACCGCGGCCGCGTTCCGGCTTCCATTCGCGAGGCCTACGAGAAGGCCAACGGCTGAACGACGGTCCCGACCGACGAAGACTTACGCATGCCAGGCAGGCGGCCCGGCGCACGCGCGCCGCAGCCGGACCCGGTGGCACTGCGCTGCCACCGTGTCGACCAGCCGAACCAGATCAGGGGCGTCCCCACCGCCTCCCACCGCCGACAGCGTCGGCAATGAGGCCTCGACCTCACCCCCGGGCTCGGGGGGCCGCAGCCACACGGCGGCCCCCTGCGAAACGTCCGTGTCCCCGCCGCCCGCGCCGGCCCCAGCCGCGCAGCCGCAGTCGGCCGCGCCGCCCGCCGGGCCTCCCCCGCCACCGGTGACACCGGCCGTACGCCGTGCCCGTGCCGTCCCCGGAGGCAGCGGCGCAGTCAGCGCGTCGCCCGCCCCCCGCACCGTCAGATCGAGCCCCAGCGCCCCCGTGCCCCACTCCAGCCACTCCAGCA
>DASTDN010000587.1:0-9629 GCA_035710365.1 Streptomyces sp.
CCGAGATCCTGGCCGACCCGGCGGGACGCGCGCAGATCCAGGCCTACGAGGACCTGCTCGACAAGCACGGCGTGGCGCCGGGCGAGGCCGCGCTGGCGTGGCTGCTGACCCGGCCGGGCGTGACGGGACCGATCGTCGGGCCGCGCACCGCCGAGCAGCTCCGGTCGGCGCTGCGGGCCGTGGAACTGGAGCTGCCGAAGGAGCTGCTGACCGGGCTCGACGAGATCTTCCCCGGTCCCGGTCCGACGCCGGAGGCGTTCGCCTGGTAGCGGGGCCGTGGGGGCGGCGCCGGTCAAAGGTCGCGGGGCCGCCTCCGGCCGCAGGACCGGCGTCGGCCGCAGGACCGGCTGAGCCGTAGGGCCGGCGTCGGTCAAAGGACCGGCTTCGGTCGGGGGCCGCCCTCGGTCGCGGGGGCGGCTCAGGTCGCAGGGCCGGCGTCGGGCCTGGGACCGCTGTCGGGCCCCCGGAGCCGGTCCGGGCGCGGGTCACCGGCCCATCGGCCGCACGCCGCCGGGCCCCACGGGCCGTCGCGGTGGCGGCGCGCGCCTCACCTTCCGAGCGCCGCCGCCACCGCCACCGCCACGAACATCAGCACGAGTACACCGGCCATGATCCGGTTCCGGGTCTTGGGGTCCACGTCCCCGAGCCTAACCGGCCCCGCCCAGCGGCCAGCGGCCGACCGCCTCGTACCGGGGCTGTTCCCCGGGCACCCCGGAGGTCGGCAGGCTGCTGCGGACGAGGGCGACGTCCCGCACGGTCCAGGTGCGGGACGTGAAGCCGTCCAGGGCGGCCACGTACGGCGCCACGTCGACCGCGCCCCGGCCGCGCGCCACCGTCAGGTGCGCCGTGTAGTAGGGGCGGTGCTCCCCCTCCGGCACGCCCGCCCTGCGCCCGGCGGCCTCGGCGCGCCCGGCCAGCAGCCGGAGCGCGGCCAGGTCGCCCTCCGCCCCGGCCCACAGGGCGCGCCCGCGTCCGAACCGTCCGCCGCCGGACACCGCCAGCGCGAAGGGTTCGGTGCGGTGCGCGGCCCGCTCCAGCCGGGCCGACAGGTCCGGTACGAGGGCCTCGTCGACCTCGCCGTAGAAGGCGAGGGTGAAGTGCCAGCCGGGCCGGCCGGTCCACCGCAGGCCGTCCGCGCCCGGCATCCCGCGCAGCGCGTCGACCTCCGCGGCCAGGTCCCGCGTGACGTCCTGCGGGGGCAGTACGGCGGCGAAGAGTCTCATGGGGCCCCATGGTGCCCCGGGCGGGCGGTCCCGCCCAGCCGGGGCCCGTCGTCACACCACCCGCGCCAGCGCCTCCTGCCGCTCTCTGGGGACGAACCGCACGTGGGGGTGGCCGTGGTGCCAGCCGACCGCGAGGCGCAGGCCGCCCGCGCGGGCCAGGACGAGGGCGATGACCGCCGCCGCGGTGGCCGCCACCGCGCCGCCGGAGGCGAGGCCGACACGGGCGCCGTAAGTGTCGGTGACCCAGCCCACGATGGGCGCGCCTACGGGGGAGCCGCCGAGGAAGACCATCATGTACAGGGAGACGACACGGCCCCGCATGGCCGGGTCGGTGGCCATCTGGATGGTGGTGTTGGCGGTGACGTTCACCGTCATGCCGAACAGGCCCAGCGGGATCATCAGCAGGGCGAACATCCACAGCTCCGGAGCCGCCGCGGCGATGATCTCGATCGTGCCGAACACCATCGCCGCCGCGCTCAGCACCCGCAGCCGCGCGGTGCCGCGCCGGGCGGCGAGCAGTGCGCCCGTGACCGAGCCGACCGCCATCAGCGTGTTGAACATGCTGTACGCGCCGGCGCCCGCGTCGAAGACCTCGTCGGCGAAGGCGGAGATGTAGACGGGGAAGTTGAAGGCGAACGTGCCGACGAAGCCGATCAGGACGATCGGCCAGATCAGGTCGGGGCGCCCGGCGACGTAGCGCAGGCCCTCGCGGAGCTGGCCCTTGCCGCGCGGGGCGCGCTCCACGGTGTGCAGTTCGCCGCCGCGCATCATGAGCAGGCCCGCGACGGGCGCGACGTAGGACAGGCCGTTGGCGAGGAACGCCCATCCCGTGCCGACACCGGTGATCATGAGGCCCGCGACGGCGGGGCCGATCAGGCGGGCGGACTGGAAGTTCGCCGAGTTCAGGCTGACCGCGTTCTGCAGTTGTTCCGGGCCGACCATCTCGGAGACGAAGGACTGGCGGGCCGGGTTGTCGATCACCGTGACGAGGCCGACCGCGAAGGCGGCGACGTACACGTGCCACACCTCGACGTGGCCGGTGATCGTGAGGAAGGCGAGGGCGAGGCCGGTGAGGGCCATCGAGGCCTGGGTGGCGAGCAGGGCGGGCCGCTTGGGCAGGCGGTCGACGAGGACGCCGCCGTAGAGGCCGAACAGGAGCATCGGCAGGAACTGCAGGGCCGTGGTCACACCGACGGCGGTGGCGGAGCCGGTGAGGCTCAGCACCAGCCAGTCCTGGGCGATGCGCTGCATCCAGGTGCCGGTGTTGGAGACGACCTGGCCGGTGAAGAAGAGGCGGTAGTTCCTGATCTTCAGCGAGCTGAACATCGAGGTGCGGGCCGCCCGGCCGGGGTCGGGGACGGGCTTCTCGTCGGGGGTGCGCGGTGCGGGGGCGGAGTGTGCTCCGGATCCCGTACTCAACAGGGTTCGCCTCCTCTTCGGGCTTCCTACAGGTGTGCGAGCTTCTCCAGCACGGGGGCGGCGGCGCGGATCTTCGCCCACTCGTCCTCGTCCAGGCCCTCGACCAGTGAGGCGAGGAACGCGTTGCGCTTGCGGCGGCTCTCGTCGAGCATCGCCGTGGCCTGCTCGGTCTGGGTGACGACCTTCTGGCGCCGGTCGTCGGGGTGCGGCTCCAGGCGGACCAGCCCCTTCGCCTCCAGCAGCGCGACGATGCGGGTCATCGACGGCGGCTGGACGTGTTCCTTGCGGGCGAGCTCGCCCGGGGTGGCTCTGCCGCAGATGGACAGCGTGCCCAGCACCGACATCTCGGTGGGGCTGAGCGACTCGTCGACCCGCTGGTGCTTGAGCCGACGGGACAGCCGCATCACGGCGGAGCGCAGGGAGTTCACGGCGGCAGCGTTGTCGCCATGGCTAAGGTCCGGCATCTTGTTAGCGTAACTCATTACTCTGACTAAGGACCAACGTGGTGACCCGTACGAGTGCCGGAAAACGGCCTCCGCAACCCTTCCGTCCCTCTTGCGGGTGACCCCTCGCGGGGCGGACCCGGCAGGCGTACGCCCTCCGGCCGGACGTCCGTACGCCTCCCCGGCCGGGGAGGCATCCGTACGCCCCGGCCTCCGGGCGGGCCGTGCTCGCGGGCAGCCGGTCAGGTCAGGCCCAGCGCCGGCATCAGGTAGTAGAAGCCGAACACCGCCGCCACCACGTACATCGCCACCGGGACCTCCCGGCCCCGTCCGGTCGCCAGGCGCAGCACTACGAACGTGATGAAGCCCATACCGATGCCGTTGGTGATCGAGTAGGTGAACGGCATCATCAGCATCGTCACGAAGGCCGGCACGGCGATCGTCCAGTCCGCCCAGTCGATCTCCCCCACCGAGCCGGCCAGGATCAGGAAGCCGACCGCGACCAGCGCCGGAGTGGCGGCCTGGGACGGCACCATCGTGGCGACGGGCGTGAGGAACAGCGCGACGGCGAAGAGGGCGCCCGTGACGACGTTCGCGAAACCGGTTCGGGCGCCCTCGCCGACCCCCGCCGTGGACTCCACGAAGCAGGTCGTCGCCGAGGAGGACGTGGCACCGCCCGCGGCGACCGCGACGCCGTCCACGAACAGCACCCTGTTCATGCCGGGCATCTGGCCGCGCGCATCGGTCAGCTTCGCCTCGTCGCTGACGCCCATGATCGTGCCCATGGCGTCGAAGAAGCAGGACAGCAGGACGGTGAAGACGAACAGGACGCCCGTCAGCAGGCCGACCTTGCCGAAACCGCCGAACGGACTGACCTCGCCGATCAGCCCGAAGTCGGGCGCGGCCACCGGGTTGCCCGGCCACTCCGGCGTGGTCAGCCCCCAGGACGGCACGTCGGCGACCGCGTGCAGGGTCACCGCGACGCCCGTCATGACGACGATCGACACGAGGATCGCGCCGGGCATCCTGCGCACGACGAGCGCCAGCGTGAGCAGCACACCCAGCGCGAAGACCAGGACCGGCCAGCCGTCGAGGCGCCCGCCGTCCCCGAGCTGGAGCGGGACGGTGGTCTCCGCGGCGTCCGGGATCCGGGTGACGAAGCCGGAGTCGACCAGGCCGATCAGCATGATGAACAGGCCGATGCCGATCGCGATGGCCTTGCGCAGCCCGTACGGCACGGCGCTCATGACGCGCTCGCGCAGGCCCGTGGCGACCAGCAGCATCACCACGAAGCCCGCCAGGACGACCATGCCCATGGCGTCGGGCCAGGACATCCGGGGGGCGAGCTGGAGCGCGACGACGGAGTTCACCCCGAGGCCGGCGGCCAGCGCGATGGGCACGTTGCCGACGACGCCCATGAGGAGCGTGGTGAGGGCCGCGGTCAGCGCCGTCGCCGTCACCAGTTGGCCGTTGTCGAGCTGGTGTCCGTAGATGTCCTTCGCGCTGCCGAGGATGATCGGGTTCAGCACGACGATGTAGGCCATCGCGAAGAAGGTCGCCAGACCGCCGCGGACCTCGCGGGGCAGGGTGCTGCCCCGCTCGGAGATCTTGAACCAGCGGTCGACGGTGCCCTGCGGCGGCCGGGAGGGCTGACCGGGCGAGGGAACCTTGGCGGGAGCCGAGGTGGACATGCGGTACCTCATCGCCGTGGACTTCCCCCGAGCCGCTTTGGCGCTTCCTACGAACAGAAATGGTCAGAGACAAACGGCTTCAGTATGAACATACATTCGCGGGATCCGCCATTCGCGCGGGTGGACCGGAGTACCTCGTAAGCTGTGCCGCATGGCGAAGTGGACCCCCAGGCACGAGGCGCCGGAGCCCCTGGAGGGGCCCGTTGTCGCCACCATCACCGGCGGCACCGTCCTCTGGTTCGTCCTCTTCCTGGTGCAGCTCCCCTTCTACGGCTGGTTCGACGAGCGCGACCTGACCTGGTGGGTGTGGACGTGCCTGGCCGGCGCCGGGCTCGGCCTGATCGGCATCTGGTACGTGCGCAAGCGCGACGAGGCGATCCGGCGAGCAGCGGCGGACTGCTGACTTCGCACGTACCGTCGGAGGCATGACGCGTCTCGACGCAGGTGCCGGCGTCGGCGCCGCGCCCGCGGCGTCGTCCGCGGCGGGGCTGACGGCCGCCGAGGTCGCCGAGCGGGTCGCGCGCGGGCAGGTCAACGACGTGCCGGTGCGCAGCAGCCGCTCCGCCGTCGACATCGTCCGCGCCAACGTCCTCACCCGGTTCAACGCGCTGATCGGCGTGCTCTGGGTGATCATGCTGTGCGTCGCGCCCGTCCAGGACGGTCTGTTCGGCTTCGTGATCATCGCCAACACCGGCATCGGCATCGTCCAGGAGTGGCGGGCGAAACGGACGCTCGACTCGCTGGCGGTGATCGGCGGGGTCAGGCCCACCGTGCGGCGCGACGGCAGGTCCGTCGAGGTCGCCACGTCCGCGATCGTGCTCGACGACGTCATCGAGATCGGGCCGGGCGACAAGGCCGTCGTGGACGGGGTGTGCGTCGGGGCGGACGGCCTGGAGATCGACGAGTCGCTGCTGACCGGCGAGGCGGACCCGGTGCCGAAGCGGCCCGGGGACCCGGTCCTGTCGGGCAGTTTCGTGGTCGCGGGCGGCGGCGCGTTCCGGGCGACGAAGGTGGGGCGGGAGGCGTACGCGGCGCGGCTCGCCGAGGAGGCCTCGCGGTTCACGCTGGTCCACTCCGAGCTGCGCTCCGGGATCTCCGCGATCCTGCGGTACGTGACGTGGATGATGGTGCCCACCGCGACCGCCCTGGTCGTCGCGCAACTGGTGGGCGAGCGCCACGGCCTCAAGGACTCGGTGGCCCGTACGGTCGGCGGGATCGTGCCGATGGTGCCGGAGGGCCTCGTGCTGCTGACCTCGGTCGCCTTCGCGATCGGGGTGATCCGGCTCGGCCGGAAACAGTGCCTGGTGCAGGAGTTGCCCGCGATCGAGGGGCTCGCGCGCGTCGACACCGTGTGCCTGGACAAGACCGGCACGCTCACCGAGGGCGGCATGGACCTCGCCGGGCTCGTCGTGCTCGACGGCACGGACGGGACACGGGCGGGGAGGGTGCTGGGCGCGCTCGGCGCCTGCGACCCGCGGCCGAACGCCTCCCTGCGGGCCGTCCTCGACGCGTATCCGGACCGGGGCGGGTGGCGCGCGACACGGACCCTGCCGTTCTCCTCCGCCCGCCGGTACAGCGCCGCCACCCTCGTCGACCTCACCGCCCGGGACGACGGGGGCCGGGAGGGGCAGGGCGGCGGGGGGCTGTCCGGCCGGGACGGCGGGGGCCTGGACGGTCGGGACGGGCAGGGCGGCGGAGGCCCGGCCGGTCGGGACGCCAGGTGCCTGTCCCGCCGGGACGACGGGGACCTCACCCGCCATGCCGACGGGGGCCCGTCCGCCCGGGACGACGGGGGCCGGGACGGTCGGGACGGGCAGGGCGGCGGAGGCCCGGTCGACCTGGACGACGGGAGCCGGGGCGGCCAGGACGGCGAGGGCCCGGACGGCCTGGGCGGCCGGGGGGTTTCCGGTACGTGGGTGCTGGGGGCGCCGGACGTCCTGCTGCCGGACGGCGACCCGGTGCTCGACCGGGCGGAGCGGCTCGGCGCGGACGGGCTGCGGGTGCTGCTGCTGGCGCGGACGGCCGGCGCCCCGGACGACCCCCGTGCGGCCCGGCGTGCCGACCCGGCCGCGCTGGTGGTGCTGGAGCAGCGGCTGCGCCCGGACGCCGCGGACACGCTGCGGTACTTCGCCGAGCAGGACGTCCGCGCGAAGGTCGTCTCCGGGGACAACGCGGTGTCGGTGGGCGCGGTCGCCCGGCGGCTGGGGCTGCCGGGGTCGGCCGTGGACGCGCGGCGGCTGCCCGGCGAGCGGACGGCGATGGGCGCGGCGCTGGAGGAGGGCACGGTGTTCGGGCGGGTCACTCCGCGGCACAAGCGCGACATGGTGGGCGCCCTGCGGTCGCGCGGCCACACGGTCGCGATGACGGGGGACGGCGTGAACGACGTCCTGGCCCTGAAGGACGCCGACATCGGGGTGGCCATGGGGTCGGGCGCCGAGGCCACCCGGGCCGTCGCGCAGATCGTGCTGCTGGAGAACAGCTTCGCCGCGCTGCCGTCGGTGGTCGCGGAGGGCCGCCGGGTGATCGGCAACATCACGCGGGTCGCGACGCTGTTCCTGGTGAAGACGGTCTACTCGGTGCTGCTGGCGGTCATGGTGGTGGCGGCCGGGGTCGAGTACCCCTTCCTGCCGCGGCACCTGACCCTGCTGTCGACGCTGACGATCGGCATCCCCGCGTTCTTCCTCGCGCTCGCCCCGAACAGGGAGCGGGCGCGGCCGCACTTCGTACGACGGGTCATGCGGTACGCGGTCCCGGGCGGCGCGGTCGCGGCACCGGCGACCTTCGTGACGTACCTGCTGGCCCGGGAGCACTACACGGGCGCCGGGGCGCTGGACGCGGAGACGAGCGCGGCGACGCTCACGCTGTTCCTGGTCTCGCTCTGGGTGCTGGCGATGGTCGCCCGGCCCTACACGTGGTGGCGGGTCGCGCTGGTGGCGGCGATGGGCGCGGGGTTCCTGGTGGTGCTGCTCGTGCCGTGGCTGCAGGACTTCTTCGCGCTGCGGCTGGTCGGCGCGACCGTGCCGGCGGTCGCGGTCGGCGTGGCGGCGGTGGCGGCGGCCCTGCTGGAACTCGCCTGGAGGCGGGCGGGCCGCCGCGTCCCGGCGTAGTGCGGCGCGTGCGGCACCCGCGCCCCTCAGGGACGCGGGTGCCGCTCGCGACTACTGCACGTCGACGAAGTCACCCGCGGCGTTGACCGCCGGGGTGGTCGTGGTGCCGGCGAAGGACCAGCGCCAGTAGCCGTCGGTTGCGGCGGTGACGGTGGTGCTGAGGTTGCCCGTCGAGTTCGTCTTGACGGTCTTGACCGTGGTGTAGGTGCTGGAGTCCTTCTTGCGGAACTGCAGCTTCACGGACTGGTTGGTGTAGCCGTGGTACTCGAAGTCCTCCCAGTTGGCCCGGGACAGCTTGCCGGTGACCGTGATCGTCCTGCCCTTCTTCACGGGCTCCGGGGAGGCGTTGACGGTCTGCTTGGAGTAGCGCTGGACCGTGTGGGTCGTGTGGTAGTCGTTCCAGTAGATGGAGCCGTCGGCCGAGAGCACGCCCACGGTCACCTTCCAGGTGCCGGCGAGCGTGTTCATGTACAGGTCGGAGCCCGGCATGGCCGTGATGGTGAGCTTGCAGGTGGACGTGGTGGCGGTGGTGGCCGTGCAGGTCGCGGCCTCCTCGTTCGCCATCAGCAGACCGTCGATGGTGTCGAGGTCGGCGCCGTGCCACAGGTCCACGTAGGCGTCTTGGACGCCCGAGGGGTGGGTCGCCGTGACGGACACGGTGAAGGTCTTGGCGTAGGTGGTGCCCACGGCGAAGCCCTTGCCGGAGTTGAGCGTCACCTTGTTCACGACGGGCTCGCCGTCGTCGGCGGCCGCGCCGAACGCCGACTTGGACGGGGCGGCGGTGAAGCGGTCCGCGGCGGTGGGCTTGGCCGGGACGGTGCCGCCCGGCGTGCCGGCCTGAGCGGCCGGAGCGACGAGGGCGGAGAGGGCCAGGGCGCCGGTGACGGCGGCCACGGTGGCTCGTATGCGCATGCGGTCCCCATGGGGAGAAGTGATCGTGGAGCCTGTTGACTCGTGTGATCAGATGCGCGCCGGACCTGAATGGTTGTGCGAGATGTCAAGAAAATGTGCCCGAGCGTTCACCAACGCCTGACATTCCCGCCCGGCCGCCCCTCCCCCGCCCTCACCCCTCGCGCCCGGCGTCAGTCGAACCAGCGGTCCCGGGCCAGTTCCGCCGTCCGGGACGGGTCCTCCAGCAGGGCCGCGACCTCGAAGCGGCGCGGCCACTGGCCGGCCGCCCAGGCGAGACCGGCGGCCACGCCCTCCAGGGTCGCCGCGTGCAGCGCGCCCCCCGCGTCCGGGCCGTCCGCCGTCAGGCGCCAGTCCAGTTCGACGCCGTCCACGACGAGTTCCTCGTGCTCGACGTACGTGTCTGGGGTGCGCGGGCCGAGCAGGACCCGCACGGACTCCGGTACGTCGTGCTCGGCGCCCTTGGAGGTGACCTCGCCCGTGACGGACTCGCTCAGCCGCCGCACCTGGAACAGTTCGGCCAGCTCCGCGGCGCGCGCCGGACACACCGGCAGCAGCGGGACGCCCCCGGTGAACGGCAGCAGGTCCGGCGAGTCCACGACGACCGCCTCGCCCGCGTCCACCACCTCCACCCGGCCGTCGACCACGGCCCGCAGGTCGTCCGGCAGGGTCACCTGCTCCGGGTCCAGCCCGGCCAGCGCGCCGTACAGGGCGTGGAGCTGGGCGGCGGTGACCTCGCGGTCCGGGTCGGCGAGCCGGTCGAGGAGTTCGGCGGCGCCGCCGGGCTCGTCCAGCAGGGCGGCGACGGAGGTGCGCACCCCCAGGGCCCGCAGCACC
>DASTDN010000588.1:0-11191 GCA_035710365.1 Streptomyces sp.
GAGCTGATCTGGCTCCCCCGGTGGGCGCCGCTCAACATCTACGACTTCGGCTGCTGGGCCCGCCAGACCATCGTGCCCCTGACCGTCGTCTCCGCGAAGCGCCCCGTGCGCCCCGCGCCCTTCCCGCTGGACGAACTGCACACCGACCCCGCCGATCCCAGCCCCGCCATGCCGCTCGCCCCCGCGACGACCTGGGACGGAGTCTTCCAGCGGCTCGACAGGGGTCTGCACGCCCTGCGCCGCGTCGCCCCGCGCCGGCTGCGCCGGGCGGCCATGAACGCCGCCGCCCGCTGGATCGTCGAACGCCAGGAGAACGACGGCTGCTGGGGCGGCATCCAGCCCCCGGCCGTGTACTCCCTCATCGCCCTGCACCTGCTGGGCTACGACCTGGGCCACCCGGTGATGCGCGCGGGCCTCGCCTCCCTGGACCGCTTCGCCGTGTGGCGGAAGGACGGCGCCCGCATGATCGAGGCCTGCCAGTCCCCGGTGTGGGACACCTGCCTCGCCACCGTCGCGCTCGCCGACGCGGGCCTGCCCGCCGACCACCCGCAGCTCGTGAAGGCCGCCGACTGGATGCTCGGCGAGCAGGTCGTACGGCCCGGCGACTGGTCCGTGCGGCGGCCCGGACTGCCGCCCGGCGGCTGGGCCTTCGAGTTCCACAACGACAACTACCCCGACACCGACGACACCGCCGAGGTGGTCCTCGCGCTGCGCCGCGTCGACCACCCCGACCCGCGGCGCGTGGACCGGGCCGTCGCGCGCGGGGTGCGCTGGACCCTCGGCATGCAGTCGAGGAACGGGGCGTGGGGCGCCTTCGACGCCGACAACACCAGCACCCTGCCCAACCGGCTGCCGTTCTGCGACTTCGGCGAGGTCATCGACCCGCCGTCCGCCGACGTCACCGCGCACGTCGTGGAGATGCTCGCCGCGGAGGGCCTCAGCCACGATCCGCGCACCCGGCGCGCCGTCGAGTGGCTGCTCACCGAGCAGGAGCCGGACGGCTCGTGGTTCGGCCGCTGGGGCGTCAACCACCTCTACGGCACCGGCTCCGTCGTCCCCGCCCTCACCGCCGCCGGACTGCCCGCCTCCCACCCGGCGCTCCGGCGGGCCGTGACCTGGCTGAAGTCCGTACAGAACGGCGACGGCGGCTGGGGCGAGGACCTGCGCTCCTACCGGTACCCCCGCGAGTGGAGCGGACGCGGCGCCTCCACCGCCTCGCAGACCGCCTGGGCGCTGATGGCGCTGCTCGCGGCGGGGGAGCGGGAGTCACCGGCCGTGGAGCGCGCCATCGCCTGGCTCGCCGCGACCCAGCGGGAGGACGGCTCCTGGGACGAGCCCCACTTCACCGGCACCGGCTTCCCCTGGGACTTCTCCATCAACTACCACCTCTACCGGCAGGTCTTCCCCCTCACCGCGCTCGGCCGGTACGTGCGCGGCGAGCCCTCCGCGGCGCACACCGGCCCGCGCCGCACCGCCCGCGCCGAGGCCCAGGGCCCCCGGTGAGCCCACAGCCCGACCCGGGCCCGCCGGCCCCGCGCCCGTGGCGGGCCCCGCTGCTGATCGCCTGCGCGCTCGGCATCGAGCGCCTCGCGCTGCGCACCGGCGACCGCGGCGGGGCCGGCGGGCCCGTCACCGTGCTCCGCACGGGCATGGGCCCGGAGGCCGCCGCGCGGTCCGTCGGCCGGGTGCTCGCCGGCCCGGCGCTCGACGCCGCCGCCGTCCTGGCGACCGGCTTCTGCGCGGGCCTCGCGCCCGGCATGCACCCCGGCGACCTGGTGGTCGCCGACCGGACCCGCGACCCGCGCGGCACCACCCCCTGCGTCGGCACCGGCCTGCTCGTCGAGGAACTGACACGGACCCTGCCCGGCCGGACCGTCCACACCGGCACGCTCACCGGCTCCCGTCACGTCGTCCGCGGCACGGAGCGCGCCGCACTCCTCGCCACCGGCGCCATCGCGGCGGACATGGAATCGGCGGCCACCCTGCTGACCGCCGTACGCACCGGCCCACGCCCCGTTGCGGCCGTCCGGGTGGTCGTGGACGCCCCGGAACACGAACTGGTCGGGATCGGCACGGTCCGCGGTGGAATATCGGCTTTCCGCGTGCTGCGCTCCGTCCTTCCCGCTGTCTTCGAATGGCACCGTTCCCTGCTGCTCCCCCGGAGGTGAGCCAGATGGCCATGCCGCTGCGCCAGTCCATCAAGGTCGCTACGTACCTGGCCCGACAGAGACTCCGCGGGCGGGAGAAGTTTCCGCTCATCGTCGAACTGGAACCGCTGTTCGCCTGCAATCTGAAGTGCGAGGGCTGCGGCAAGATCCAGCACCCGGCGGGGGTCCTCAAGCAGCGCATGCCCGTGGCCCAGGCCGTCGGGGCCGTACTGGAGTCCGGGGCGCCCATGGTGTCCATCGCCGGCGGTGAACCCCTGATGCACCCTCAGGTCGACGAGATTGTCCGGCAACTGGTGGCACGCCGGAAGTACGTCTTCCTGTGCACCAACGCCCTGCTGCTGCGCAAGAAGATCGACCGGTTCACGCCCTCGCCCTACTTCGCGTTCGCCGTGCACATCGACGGACTGCGCGAGCGGCACGACGAGTCCGTGGCGAAGGAGGGCGTCTTCGACGAGGCCGTGGCCGCCATCCGGGAGGCCAAGCGGCGCGGCTTCCGCGTCACCACCAACTCCACCTTCTTCAACACCGACACCCCCCAGACCGTGGTCGAGGTCCTCGACTACCTCAACGACGACCTCCGCGTCGACGAGATGATGATCTCGCCCGCCTACGCCTACGAGAAGGCACCCGACCAGGAGCACTTCCTCGGCGTGGAGCAGACCCGCGAGCTGTTCCGCAGGGCCTTCGCCGGAGGCAACCGGCGCCGCTGGCGGCTCAACCACTCGCCGCTCTTCCTCGACTTCCTGGAGGGCCGGGTCGACTTCCCGTGCACGGCCTGGGCCATCCCGAACTACAGCCTCTTCGGCTGGCAGCGCCCCTGCTACCTGATGAGCGACGGATACGTGCCGACGTACCGTGAGCTGATCGAGGAGACCGACTGGGACAGGTACGGCCGGGGCAAGGACCCGCGCTGCGCCAACTGCATGGCGCACTGCGGCTACGAGCCGACCGCCGTCCTCGCCACCATGGGCTCCCTGAAGCAGTCGCTGCGCGCCCTGCGCGAGACCGTCACCCCGCACGGCGGCTGACGGCACCGCCTCGCAGGCGCGCGAGGACCGCGGGGAAGGACCGGACGGACGACGCGAGAAGAGGAGAACACGGGACGGGGGACGGGGGCCAGGGGATCAGGACAGCCATGAACCGGAGGATCCGGAAACCGGGAGACCCGTACGACCCGGATGAGCCGGACGAGCCGCCGAGGAGCCACCGGACATGACCACCGCGGAATCAGCGTCGCCGTCGTCGCCGCAGGCCGGCGGCTTCGACCTCGCCGGGCTGCTGGCCGAGCGCGGCGCCGAGGGCTACGAGCTGCACACCCGGTACCTCAACCACCAGCTCCCGCGCATGCTGCGCACGATCGGCTTCGACAAGGTCTACGAGCGAGCCGAGGGCGCCCACTTCTGGGACGCCGACGGCAACGACTACCTGGACATGCTCGCCGGGTTCGGCGTGATGGGCCTCGGCCGCCACCACCCCGTGGTCCGCAGGGCCCTGCACGACGTCCTCGACATGGACCTCGCCGACCTCACCCGCTTCGACTGCCAGCCGCTGCCCGGTCTGCTCGCCGAGCGGCTGCTCGCGCACAGCCCGTACCTGGACCGGGTGTACTTCGGCAACAGCGGCACGGAGGCGGTCGAGACCGCCCTGAAGTTCGCCCGCCGCGCGACGGGCAGGCCGCGCGTGCTGTACTGCGAGCACGCCTTCCACGGCCTGACCACCGGCTCCCTCTCCGTGAACGGCGAGGCCGGCTTCCGGGACGGCTTCGCCCCGCTGCTGCCCGACACGGCCGTCCCCTTCGGCGACCTCGACGCCCTCGCCCGCGAACTGCGCGCGGGGGACGTGGCCGCGCTGATCGTGGAACCGATCCAGGGCAAGGGCGTGCTCCCCGCGCCTCCCGGCTATCTGCGCGCCGCACAGGACCTGCTGCACCGGCACAAGGCGCTCCTCGTCGCCGACGAGGTGCAGACCGGTCTCGGCCGCACCGGCGACTTCTACGCCCACCAGCACGAGGCGGGCGTCGAGCCGGACCTGGTGTGCGTCGCCAAGGCCCTCTCCGGCGGTTATGTGCCCGTCGGCGCCACCCTCGGCAAGGACTGGATCTTCCAGAAGGTCTACTCCTCCATGGACCGGGTGCTCGTCCACTCGGCGAGCTTCGGCTCCAACGCGCAGGCCATGGCGGCGGGCCTCGCCGTGCTGTCCGTCATGGAGGACGAGCGGATCGTGGCCGGTGCGCGCGCCACCGGCGACCTGCTCAGATCGCGGCTGGCCGCCCTGGCCGGCCGTTACGAGATGCTCGCCGACGTCCGCGGCCGGGGCCTGATGATCGGCATCGAGTTCGGCAGGCCGCGCTCGCTGGGGCTGCGCGGCCGGTGGGCCGCGCTCCAGGCCGCCCGCAAGGGACTGTTCGCGCAGATGGTGGTGGTGCCGCTGCTCCGGCGCCACCGCATCCTCACCCAGGTCTCCGGCGACCACATGGAGGTCATCAAGCTGATCCCGCCGCTGATCATCGGCGAGCCGGAGGTGGAGCGCTTCGTCGACGCCTTCACGGCCGTGCTGGACGACGCGCACGAGGGCGGGCTGATCTGGGACTTCGGCCGGACCCTCGTGAAGCAGGCCGTCGCCAACCGCTGACCCCCGGGTTTTGCCTCTGGGGCAAGAGATTTGCCCAGGAGGCAAGACGTGGGGGTGAATGGACGCATGAACCCGTCCGATCCCCCTCCCGCGGCCGACCGGGAGCGGGAGTCCGCCCCCGGGGCGGACCCCGCCGCGGGGCCGGCGGAGGTCGGCGCCCTCGTCGCACCCCGGCTCCGCGCGCTGCGCCGCCGCGCGGGCCTCACCCTGGAGGCCGCGGCCCGCGCCGCCGCCCTGTCACCCGCCCATCTGTCCCGGCTGGAGACCGGCCGGCGCCAGCCCTCGCTGCCGATGCTGCTGGCCCTCGCCCGCGTCTACGGTACGACCGTCTCCGACCTGCTCGGCGAGCGGGTCTCCGACCGGGACGCCGTCGTCCGGGCCGCCGGCATGGAGCCGACGGCGGCGGGCGGCTGGACGTACTGGCAGGCCGGGGCGCCAGGCCGCGGCATGCAGGCCCTGCGCGTCCGCGTCCCGCACGGCGCGCAGGACGACATCGTGCGGGTCCACCCCGGCGAGGAATGGCTGTACGTGCTCAAGGGGCGGCTGCGGCTGCGCCTCGGCGACGCCCTGCACCGGCTCGACGGGGGCGACAGCGCGCACTTCGACTCGCTGACCCCGCACCGCATCGCGGCGGACGGCCCGGAAGCGGTCGAGCTGCTCTTCGTCCACACCCTGCTGCAGAGTCCCACGGCCGCGCTGTGCCTGGGCCCGTTCACCGGAGGCATGTCATGAGCGACATCGAGGAGAAGTTCCCGCGCGCCCTGTGGGTGCGGCTGATCATCTACATCGCCGTGGGGCACGTCTTCGCGGCCTTCGTGTGGCTGCTGTTCGAGGTCGGCGCCCGGTAGGGCGCGGGCGCCCGCGCCGGGCCGCCGACTCCTGAGCGGCCGGGGCCGGTGACGGCCCGGCCGCGGAGGGGGTGCGGCGGACGTCAGTCCAGCAGGCGGTCGCGCAGGCGCTCGCGCATCCCGGGCGTGACGCCGAGGCCCCGCTCCAGGTAGGCGGGGACGCCGCCCCAGGTGTCCTGGATGGTGTCGAAGGCGGCCGTCAGGTACTCGGCACGCGCGTCGAACACGGGGTTGAGCAGCTCCATGACCTCGGGGGAGTAGGCCGAGGCCGTCGAGGAGCTGCGGTGCACCTTGTAGCGGCGGTGCTTGGCGTTCGACTTCAGGTAGTCGTCGACGATGGCGTCCCGCTCGACGCCCAGCGCCAGCAGCGTCACCGCTATGGACAGGCCCGCGCGGTCCTTGCCCGCCGCGCAGTGCATCAGCGCCGGGACGCTGTCCTCGGCGAGCGAACGCAGGACCAGCGAGTGCTCCGCGGTGCGCTCCGTGATGATCATGCGGTACGACTCGATCATCCGCTGGGCGCCCTTGCCGTCCGCCAGGGCCGCGCGCAACTGCTCTATCTCGCCGTTGCGCACCATCTCCCAGAACTCGGCGCCGTCGGCCGGGTCGCTCAGCGGCAGGTTCACGTTGCGGACACCCGGCAGCGCGACGTCCGGGCCCTCCAGCTCCTGGTCGGCCGAGTTGCGGAAGTCGAAGATCGTGTGCAGGCCGAGAGAGGTGAGGAAGGCGGCGTCCTCCGGTGTCGCGTGCGCGAGGTGACCGCTGCGGAACAGTACGCCGAACCGCACGCGGCGGCCGTCCACGGCCGGCAGTCCGCCGACGTCACGGAAGTTGCGCACTCCGGCCAGCTCGGGCTCGGTCGACGGGACCTGCTGCGTCACTAGGACTCCTCCCACTCGGCCCCGCCGGCGCGGCTCACCGGCGGGCACACGCCGACGATACGACACCCCCGGTGGCCACGATGAGAGGGACGCATGTACCGAACAGGCGGCCAATGCGGGGAAATCGGGCGCAGATTTTCAGGTGGCCCACTATGTCGTGCGACGGGCTGTTAGTCCGAATTGGCAGTTTATTCACGACGTGCCCCGATAGTGCGGCAGGTGGTGTGCGGCGCGTGAGCAGCGTCATAATCGTGACGATCCGCTGTCGCCATGTTCACGTAATTCGGCTGCATTTCCCGGGCATTGGGCAGAAGCGAAAGATCCTTAATCCACGCTCGGTGACCGGATATTCCCCGGACGTCCGCCAAGGGAACGCTCGCGGGTATTACGGGACTTGTCGTCCCGCCGCTCGGTCGCTTAAGTTCGCCACCGATCCGGACGGACGCCTAATCCTGCCGCCGCCCGGAAGACCGCACACTCTGACCCGTGAACGGCAGGAACGGGGGACCCACAGGTACAACCGCCTGTTCCGGTCTCCGGAAACAGGCTCGGGGTGAAGCCGCGCACACCGCGGCCGGGCATCTCCAGCCCGAACCCGACAGCTCACCTCGTAGGCGCCGGAGAGGAATTCGCCATGCCCGCGAAGGGTAAGCACCGCCGCACCAAGTCACCGCGTCTCACCCGTTCCATCGCCGTCGCCGGAACCGGCGGCGCCGCACTCGCACTTCCGTTCCTCGGGGCCACCGGCGCCAGCGCCGCGCCCGCCCACACGGTTCCCGAAAAGGCCGTGCAGTCCCTTCCGGTGAGCCAGGACAAGGCCGCCGAGAAGAACACGGGGAAGAACTCCGCCCCGCGGGTCTACACCGTGAAGCGCGGCGACAGCCTTGCGAAGATCGCCGAAAAGCAGAATGTCGCCGGCGGCTGGAAGAAGCTGTACAAGGACAACCGCGGGACCATCGGCGACGACCCGTCGCTCATCCACCCGGGCCTCAAGCTGGCCTTCGCCAAGAAGACCGGGGCGAGCCCGGCCAAGCCTCCGGCGAAGTCCCCGAAGCCCGCCGAGCCCTCGTCGGCCTCGGCGCAGGACACCAAGCCGGCCGCGGAGCCCTCCGCCCCCGCCTCCGGCTCCGTCCTGCCCGTCTCCGGCTCCGGGGTCGGCACCGCCTACAAGGCCGCCGGTGGCATGTGGTCCAGCGGTTACCACACCGGCGTCGACTTCGTCGTCCCGACCGGTACGTCGCTGAAGGCCGTCGGCAAGGGCACCGTCGTCTCCGCCGGCTGGGCCGGCGCGTACGGCAACCAGGTCGTCATCGACCTCGGCGACGGCCACTACGCCCAGTACGGCCACCTGTCCTCGCTGTCCGTCTCCGCGGGCCAGAGCGTGACCCCGGGCCAGGAGGTCGGCCTCTCCGGCACCACCGGCAACTCCACCGGACCGCACCTGCACTTCGAGATCCGCACCACGCCGGACTACGGCTCGGACGTGGACCCGATGGAGTACCTGCGCTCGCACGGCGCCCCCGGGGCCTGACACCCGGTGCGCCCGGGACCTGACCCCGCGCGCCCACCAGCCTGACACGCAGTCGAGGGCCGGACCCGATCCACGGGTCCGGCCCTTGGCGTTCGCCCGCTGCCGCCGCGCGGCACGTTCGAGGCGCGCCGCGACGACGTGCACGGGGCGCGCGCGTACCTGGTGCCGTGGATCGGGCGCCGGCCGCGCGGCGAGTCCTCCGGCGACCACGTGAACGCGAAGGGCGCGCTGTCGCCGGACGGCATCAGGACGCGATCGCCTCGGTGGCGTGACGCCACCTCAAGGGGCCGCGCACCGGCAGGAGCAGGAGCAGGAGCAGGAGCAGGAGCCTCGGCGCGGGGCGGTCGGCGCGAGCCCCCGCCCCGCCCCGCACCCGCCCCGTCTCCGCGGCGGGTCGGCGAGCCCGGGTGCGCCCCGCCCGGCGGCTTCCGGCCGCACCCGGTCACCGCGTCACCTCACGGGCCGTACCACCCGAACGTCTCGGAGATGTCCGCCAGGCGCTCCCGCGCGACGGCGTGGGCGGCTTCCCGCGGAGTCACCGCGTCCCGCGCCGCACGGCCCAGCACCCCGTCCACCAGCGCCCGCATCGAACGCCGGACGTGGGCCAGCGCCTGGTCCGGGTCCGGGCCGATGTCCCCGAACAGCGTCCACCACCACCAGGCATTGGTCGCGGAGTTCACGACCACGTCCGGCAGCACGGTCACCCCGCGTGCCGTGAGCAGGTCCTCCGCCTCCGCCAGGACCGGCATGTTGGCCGCCTCCACCACCAGCGACGCGGTGATCCGCGCCTGGTGAGAGACGTCCACGGCGTACGACACGGCCGCGGGCACCAGCACCTCCGCGTCGGCGGACAGCCACGCGTCCGGCGGCAGTTCGCGGTCCCGGGGCCGCAGCGCCCCGCGGTCCACGCCGCCGTGCGCGTCCCGCGCGTCCAGCAGCGCCTCCACGTCGAGGCCGTCCGGGTTGACGATGGTGCCCTTGACGTCGGCCACCGCCACCACCGTCAGACCCGCCCGCGCCAGGAAACGGGCCGTGGCTCCGCCCATGGTGCCGAACCCCTGCATCGCGACCCGTGTACCGGCGTACGGCACGCCCGCCCGGTCCAGCGCGGTCAGCGTGGCCTCGGCGACCCCGCAGCCGCCGGCCAGCTCGGCCAGGCCGATGCCGTCCACCTCGGCCGCGAAGGCGTCCGCGAGACGGCGCCGTGCCGCGCTCTCGTCGTCGAGCAGCGGGTACACCGCCTGCACCGACGACACGAGCCCCGCCTCGGCGGCCGCCCGGTCCACGGTGTCCTGGTCGAGCCCCAGGTCCTCACCCGTGGTCCAGCAGCACTCGACGTACGGCCGCACCGCCCGCAGGAAGCGCACCAGCAGCCCGTACGCCTCGGGGTCCTGCGGGTCGCAGTCGATACCGCCCTTGGCGCCGCCCAGCGGGACGTACCGGCCCGCAGGGTCGTAGTGCAGCGCCTCCTTCATGGACATGCCCCGGGCGAGCCCGGCGACCTCCTCGGCGGTGCAGCCCGCCCGCATGCGCAGCCCGCCGCTGGCCACCCCGCGCACCAGCCGGTCCACGACCAGGAAACCCCGGCGGCCGGTGACGTGGTCGGTCCAGGTGAGGGACAGCAGCGGGCTGGTCACGGGGTCTCCTGACAGCGGCCGGGCGGAAGGAATGAGTCCGGGGATGGCCCAGGAGGTGGCCCGGGGGTCGTCCACTGAACCGCGGGTCAGCATCGTCGGGACCGGCGACCCTGTCAACGTGCGGTGACGCCCGGGGAACAAGGGCTTTCCCCGTCCTCGCGGCGGCTCCCCGGCCGGGCGCGGCGGACGGCCGGGGACCGGGGGACCGGCCCGCGGCTCCGGCCGTGCCGGTGGGGCCGCCCATAATGGAGGTCGGACCGACTCCACCTGGAGGTACCGTGGCCGGTTTCCGTTTCCGGGGCTCCGGGCTCCGCGCGCTGCGGCCCGCGGCGTTCGGCGCGGACCCGAGCGGCGAGCGCATGGCGCGCATCCGCAGATCGCCGCACTTCAAGGACGGTGTCTTCCAGAACCCGGGCGGCCCGGCCCGGACCCGTCCCGCCGGTTCGGCGGGCGCCTTCGCGAAGGTCTACTTCGACAAGGAGGCCCGCCCCCGCCGCGCCCCCCGGGGCGGGGTCCCCCTGCACACCACGACGGCCGCCGACCTCGCCGAGGCACCCGCGACCGGCCTGCGCCTCACCTGGACCGGGCATTCGAGCGTCCTCGTGGAGATCGACGGCCGACGGGTCCTGTTCGACCCCGTGTGGGGTGAGCGCTGCTCCCCGTTCCCCTTCGCCGGTCCCCGGCGGCTGCACCCCGTGCCGCTGCCCCTGGCCGCGCTCGGACCGGTCGACGCCGTCGTGATCTCCCACGACCACTACGACCACCTGGACATGCCCACCATCAGGGCACTGGCCGGCACGGACACCGTGTTCGCCGTGCCGCTGGGCGTCGGCGCCCACCTGGAGCGCTGGGGGGTGGCGGCGGACCGGCTGCGCGAGCTGGACTGGCACGAGTCGGCCCGGATCGGCGGCCTCACCCTGACGGCCACTCCGGCCCGCCACTTCTGCGGCCGGGGCCTGCGCAACACCCAGCACACCCTGTGGGCGTCCTGGGCCGTCTCGGGTGAGCGCCACCGCGTCTTCCACAGCGGCGACACCGGTTACTTCGACGGCTTCGAGGACATCGGCGCCGCACACGGCCCGTTCGACGCGACGATGATCCAGATCGGCGCGTACAGCGAGTTCTGGCCCGACATCCACATGACCCCCGAGGAGGGCGTCCGCTCCCACCTCGACCTCCAGGGCGGCCGTCCCCACGGCGTGCTGCTGCCCATCCACTGGGGCACCTTCAACCTCGCCCCGCACGCCTGGGCGGAGCCGGGGGAGTGGACGAGGGACGCCGCGCGGGAGGCCGGCCAGGCCGTGGCGCTGCCCTGCCCCGGCCGGCCCTTCGAGCCGGCGGGCCCGCTGCCGGGCGACCCGTGGTGGCGGGCGGCCTCCGCCCCCGTCGACCGCCCCTGGCGTGCCACCGGCCGGCCGGACACCGCCCCGGCGGACCGGCCCGAGCCATCCGGACTCGACTACGCGGGTGAGCGCTGACAGGTCGCCGGGGGAGC
>DASTDN010000589.1:0-3132 GCA_035710365.1 Streptomyces sp.
GCCATCGCCTCCGGGGTCACCTTCGCCGTCGCGGCCGGCAACGAGTCCACCGACGCCTCCACCAAGTCCCCGGCCCGCGTCGCCGAGGCCATCACGGTGGGCGCCACCACGTCCGGCGACGCCCGCGCGAGCTCCTCCAACTACGGCTCGATCGTGGACATCTTCGCCCCGGGCTCCTCCATCACCTCCTCGTGGAACAGCGGCGACAGCGCCACCAACACCATCTCCGGCACGTCGATGGCGTCCCCGCACGTCGCCGGCGCCGCGGCGCTGCACCTGGCCGACCACCCCACGGACAGCCCCGCCCAGGTCGCCTCGGCGCTGACCTCCGCCGCCACCACCGGCGTCGTCTCCAACCCGGGCTCCGGCTCCCCGAACCGCCTGCTGTACGTCGGCACCGCCACCCAGCCGCCCACGGGCCCGCGCTTCGAGACCACCACCGACTACACGATCGCGGACAACGCCACCGTCGAGTCCCCGGTGACCGTCTCCGGAGTCTCCGGCAACGCGCCCTCGGCCCTGTCCGTCGAGGTGCACATCGTGCACACCTACATCGGTGACCTCCAGGTCCAGTTGGTCGCCCCCGACGGCACCGCCTACACCCTGAAGGGGTACGGCACCGGCGGCAGCGCCGACAACATCGACACCACCTACACGGTGAACGCCTCCTCCGAGGTCGCCAACGGCACGTGGAAGCTCCGGGTCAGCGACAACGCGACCTACGACACCGGCCGCATCGACGGCTGGGCCCTGCAGTTCTGAACCACTGAGGCCGCCGGCACCCGACGGCTGATGGCTTGAAGGACGCCCCGTCCCCCCGGAGCGCACGAGGGGGGCGGGGCGCACCGGGTAGAGGCCGGGAAGGCGCGCGAGGGCTCGCCCGTCATGCGGCGCGAGTCGTCGCCGGGGCCCTCCGCGCGCCCCACCAGGTCCCGCAGCCCGACCCAGGAGCACGCCCCGTGTCCAGCCCGCCGCCCCCCGGCCCGCACCAGCCGCCGCGGGCCTCCTCCCCGCCGCCCGCACCGCACGGCCCCCGCGGCGCGCGGGGGCCCGCCGGGGACGGCGGCCCGGCGGGCCCCGGTGGTGCCGCCGTCGCCTCCCTCGTCCTCGGCGCGCTGTGCTTCCTGCCCGCGGCCGGACTCGTCGCGGGCGTGATCGCGCTGCGGCGGACCGAGCGCACCGGCGAACGCGGCCGGGGCCTGGCGCTCGCCGGTTCCGCGCTGTCCCTCCTCGGCCTCGTCCTGTGGGCGGCGTCCCTCACCACCGGCTTCGCCTCCGGTGTGTGGGAGCACGTCAGGGACGGAGCGACCGCCTCCTCCTCCCCGATCCCGCTCGACCGCGGCGACTGCTTCGACTCACCCACCCGCCTGGAGGGCATGGCGTACGACGTCGACCCGGTGCCCTGCACCGGCCGGCACGACGGCGAGGTGTTCGCCGTGGTCACCCTCCCCGGCGGCCCCTATCCCGGGGAAGCCTCCCTCACGGACACCGCCGGCGAGCGCTGTTACGCCCTGGAGGACACCTACGCGATGGACCCGTGGGCCGTGCCCGGCAACGTCGGCGTGTACTACCTCCTGCCCTCGCCGGACGGTTGGCGCCTCGGCGACCGCGAGATCACGTGCCTGTTCGGCAACAGCCGCGAGTCGGGGTGGTTGACCGGTTCGCTGCGCAGCGACGAGGCCACCCTCGACCCCCACCAGACCGCCTTCCTGACCGCGGCACGCATCCACGACCGCGCCCTGGCCCGGGCCCCCGAGGAGTACGCCGAGGACGACCTGCCCGGTCACCGGGAGTGGGCGCGCGCCATGGCCGCCGCGACCGGCCGGCAGACGCGCGTACTGCGCGGGCACGACTGGCCCCCGGACGCCCGCGGTCCGGTCGCCGCCCTGGTCAGCGACCTGCGGCAGGCGCGCGGTGAATGGCTCGCCGCGGCCCGCGCCCACGACGCCGGCACGTACGACGCGCACTGCGACACCGCCCTCGAACTGACCGGGCCCCCACGGTCGGTCACGGCGCGCAAGGCTTTGGGCCTGGTTACCGCGCCGCCGGACCCCGAGGGGAGCGGTGGAGATGCGGGGGAGGAGCCCGGACTGCGGGTGTGACGGCGCTTATAGCGGGGAGAAAGTGCCTGCGTAAAGGGGCTGGTGGACGCGAGTCATCACTTCGGGTGATTCTTTGGCCTTTGCTTGCATGGCACAACCCACGGTTGTCACTCTGCTGCTGTCTGTACAAGCTGATGGGAGCGGCCAGTGACATTCGGTGAGCAGCCGGCGTACCTGCGCGTCGCGGGCGATCTCCGCAAGAAGATCGTCGACGGCCTGCTGCCCCCGCACACCCGCCTTCCGTCGCAGGCCAGGATCCGCGAGGAGTACGGCGTCTCGGACACCGTCGCGCTGGAGGCCCGCAAGGTGCTGATGGCCGAGGGCCTGGTCGAGGGCCGCTCCGGCTCGGGGACGTACGTGCGCGAGCGGCCCGTGCCCCGCCGCGTCGCGCGCTCCGGATTCCGCCCGGCGGGCGGTGCCACTCCGTTCCGCCAGGAGCAGGCCGACCTCGGGGTGCGCGGCACCTGGGAGTCCGGCAGTGAACAGGCCCGGGCGAGCCGGAGTGTCGCCGAGCGGCTCGGCATCAAGACCGGTGACCGCGTGATGTGCACGCGGTATCTGTTCCGCGAGGCCGGCGACACCACCATGCTCTCCACCTCCTGGGAGCCCTTCGCGGTCACGGGCCGCACCCCGGTGATGCTCCCCGAGGAGGGCCCGCTCGGCGGGATGGGCGTGGTCGAGCGCATGGCCGCCATCGACGTGGTGGTCGACAACGTCGTCGAGGAGGTCGGCGCCCGCCCCGGCCTCGCCGAGGAACTGCACCTGCTCGGCGGCGTCCCCGGCCATGTCGTCCTCGTCATCCAGCGCACCTTCTACGCCTCCGGGCGCCCGGTGGAAACGGCGGATGTCGTGATTCCGGCGGACCGTTACCGGGCCGCGTACCACCTGCCGGTGAAGTAGCCCGCAGCCGGGTGGCGCGGTCGTACCCTGCCCGGAGCCCGGAGCCCGGAGCCCGGAGCCCGGAGCCCGGAGCCCGGAGCCCGGAGCCCGGAGCCCGGAGCCCGGAGCCCGGAGCCCGGAGCCCGGAGCC
>DASTDN010000590.1:0-6361 GCA_035710365.1 Streptomyces sp.
CGGGCGGCCCGCACCGGCCGCCCGCACCCGGGCCCCGCACGGCCGCGCACCCGCCGGCCTTCTCGCAGCCACTCCACGACCATGTGAGGGGAGGGCAGCCGCGATGGACGAAACGATCTATCGTACGGGCAGCCCCATCAGGGAAGTCAGGATTCTCGGTACGGGTGCCTGTGTGCCGGACCGGGTCGTCTCCAACGACGAGGTCGGCGCGCCGGCCGGCGTGGACGACGCCTGGATCACCCGCAAGACCGGCATCCGGGAACGCCGCTGGGACGCGCCCGAGCAGGCCACCTCGGACCTCGCCACGGCGGCCGCGCGGGCCGCGATGAAGGCGGCCGGCATCACCGCCGAGCAGCTCTCCGTGATCGCCGTCGCCACCTCCACCCCGGACCGCCCGCAGCCCCCGACGGCCGCCTACGTGCAGCAGAACCTCGGCGCCTCCGGCACGGCCGCGTTCGACGTCAACGCGGTGTGCTCGGGCACGGTGTTCGCGCTGTCCGCGGTCGGCAGCGTCATCCTGCGGCGCGGCGGCTACGCGCTGGTCATCGGCGCCGACGTGTACTCGCGCATCCTCAACCCGGCGGACCGCAGGACGGTCGTGCTGTTCGGGGACGGCGCGGGCGCCATGGTCCTCGGCCCCACCACCGAGGGCCCCTACGTCCGGCACGTCGCCCTGCACACCTTCGGCGAGCTGTCCGGCCTGATCAAGGTGCCCGGCGGCGGCAGCCGTCAGCCCCTGGACCAGGCCGCCCTCGACGAGGGCCTGCAGTACTTCGCGATGGAGGGGCGCGAGGTGCGCCGCTTCGTCGTGGAGCAGCTCCCGCA
This sequence comes from Streptomyces sp., assembly GCA_035710365.1. Classification (GTDB taxonomy): domain Bacteria; phylum Actinomycetota; class Actinomycetes; order Streptomycetales; family Streptomycetaceae; genus Streptomyces. The sequence continues at coordinate 826 of DASTDN010000590.1, forward strand.
ACTGGTCAAGGCCTTCCTCCACGAGGCCGGCGTGGAGGCCTCGGAGGTCGACCACTTCATCCCCCACCAGGCCAACGGCATGATGCTCGACGAGGTCTTCACGGGCCTCGCCCTGCCGCACGCCAGGATGCACCAGACGGTGCAGCACTACGGCAACACCGGCGCCGCCTCCATCCCGATTACCCTGGACGCGGCCGTCCGGGCGGGTGACATCCGTCCGGGTGAACTGGCCCTCCTGGCGGGCTTCGGCGGCGGCATGGCCGTGAGCTTCGCCCTGGTCCAGTGGTGAACCGGAGCACCTGAGACACCCCGCCCCGGCCCGGCCGAACGCTCCGCCCTCCGAAGCCGAACCACGTCGAAAAGGTTGTCCGCATGTCACTCGCCCTCGACCCCGCCGCCCAGGACCTGCTGTTCCGTGAGGCCCGCACGGCCAACACCTTCACCGACGAGCCGGTGACGGACGAACAGGTCAGGGCGATCCACGACCTGGTCAAGTACGGCCCGACCGCGTTCAACCAGTGCCCGCTGCGCATCGTCCTGGTCCGCTCCCCCGAGGCCCGCGCACGTCTGGTCCCGCACATGGCGGAGGGCAACCGCGCCAAGACGGCCGCCGCGCCGCTGGTGGCGATCCTCGCCGCGGACAACGAGTTCCACGAGGAACTGCCCCGGCTGCTGCCGCACTTCCCGCAGGCCAAGGACCTGTTCTTCGGCTCGCGTGAGGTGCGTGAGCAGTCCGCGCGGCTCAACGCCGCGCTGCAGGCCGCGTACTTCATCATCGGGGTGCGCGCGGCCGGGCTCGCGGCCGGGCCGATGAACGGCTTCGACCACGCGGGCCTGCAGAAGGAGTTCCTGGACGAGGACCACGTGCCGCTGATGGTCGTCAACATCGGCCGCCCCGGCCCGGACGCCTGGGCCGGCCGTTCGCCGCGCCTGGAGGCCGACGACGTCATCACGACCGTCTGAGGACCCGTACGGGTTCCTCGCCCGGGGCGGCGGCCGTCCGGCCGGCGCCCCACCGGCGTCTCATCCGCTGCCGGGTGCCCGCTCCCCGGGGGCGTGCCCGGGCGGCGCCGGCCACAGTTCCCGCGCGAGACGCCGCTCCAGGTCACTGAGCGGGACGTCGTCGCGGACCCGCTCGGGATGACCGGGCGGCGGCCCCTGGGGCTCCGGCCGCTTCTCCTCGTCCGCCTGCCGGGCCTCTTCCGCGTACCGGGCGGCGTGGGGGTCGTGCGCGGCGCCGAAGTCCACGAGGCACTGCCAGATCCGGCCCGCGAACCGGCCGGACAGGACACGCCGGACGTCCCGCCACCGCGGCCACCGTCCCATGCCCGTCCCCTCCGTACCGCCGCCTGCCGCCCGCCCGCTCGCCGCACCGACCGGTGCGGCGCCGCAGGGCGGACGCGGCCGCCGTCTCAGTCGATGCCGCGCACCAGGTGGATCTCCCACCCGTCCTCGTCGACACCGGCCAGGAACAGCGGCGGCACACCTTCCGGCCAGGTGCGGAGCAGGGCGGTGTCCGCGGGTCCCCCCGCCGCCCCGCCGTCGTCCTCCGTGGTGTCGTACACCGTCGGATCCTCCCGCCGACTCGTCCCGTCCACGACGGGAATGGGGTCCGGCCGCGCGCCGCGAAGACGGCGCCGACGACCGGGCGAGCGATCGATGCCACCGTGCAGCACGCCGCAGGAGCGCCCCTCGAACGAGGGATGAACGCCACTGGAGCCGCGTGCCACCCCTCCCCCCCACTCCCCTTGCGTCACTCCCCCGCCGCGCGCTCCAGCGCCCGCGCCAGGTCGCGGGCACGTTCCTGCTCGTCGGCGCAGGCCCCGGCGAGCACCACCCGCGGCGGACGCCCGCCGTCGGACGCGATCCGCCGGGCGATCTCGCAGGCCGGCACCCCCGCCCCGGAGAAGCCGGCGAGCAGTACGGGCGTGCCCGCGCCGAACGCGTCGAGTTCGGGCCCCACCCGGTCGGTGTCGGCGCCCGCGGGCAGCAGGAGCAGTTCCTGCGGGCCCCGGTAACCGCGCGCCAGCACGTCGTAGCAGGAGTCGGGGGCGCCCGGCGGCGGGATCAGGCAGATCCGGCCCGCCCCGGCGTGCCGCGCGGGACGCAGCGTGACCAGCGGGGTGTCCGGCCGCCGCCCCTCGGCCGGGGCGCCCGCCGCGCGCTGCGGGGCACTGCCCCGCAGCAGCTCCAGGACCTCCCCGACCGTGGTGGACTCGCCCGCCGTCAGCGGCAGCGCGCGCAGCAGCAGGGCGCACTGCGCGAGGAGTTCGGCGGCCTCGTCCTCGTCGAGGCAGGCCCGGTCGTGCACACCGGTCAGGACCAGCCCCCCGGCGCCGTCGTGGTGGGCGAGCAGCCCGACGGGCGGCCCGGAGCGGGCCGGCAGGGTGTGGGAGAAGTCGGCGCGCAGGCCGCGTGAGGCGAGTTCGGCCTCCAGTCCGTCCACCGGGTGGGGCGGGTCCTCGAAGACGACGACGGTGTCGGCGTCCGCGCCGCCCCGGCTCCAGGCCCGGATCCACTCGGCGGGCACCCATTCGTAGGCGGCCATCTCCAGGGCGCGGTCGCGCAGGGTCCGCAGCAGGTCCGGCACGGTGTCCTCGGGGTCCACCTCCACGGACACCGGCAGCGGGTTGCGCAGCGGTCCGGGCAGCCGGGCGGCGCCGTCGAGGGGGATGCCGCGCCCGGACACGGTGACCGCGAAGCAGACGGGTCCGGCCCCGGCGGCGCCGGACGACCAGTGGATGAGCAGCGCCCACACGGCCTGGAGCACGCTGCTCTCGGCGGTGCCCCAGGTGCCCGCCCAGTGCGCGAGGCGGCGGGTGTCGACGGGGTCGAGGCGCACCTGGGCCCGGCCGGTGCCGGTGAGCCCGGTGTTCCGGGTGAACCGTCCCGGCCGGGACGCGGCGCCGTCGGGCGGGGCGCTCGCGGACCAGAACCCGCGGGCGGGCCCGGGGTCCTGGGCGGCCACCCAGGCGGTGTAGTCGCGCAGGTCGGGGCGCCGCTCCCCGCCGGGCAGGGTGCCGCCGTCGAGGTAGGCGCGGTAGAACTCGCGCAGCAGCAGGTGCACGCTCCAGGTGTCGAGCAGGGCGCGGTGGTAGGTGACGAGGACGCGCGCGGGTGCCGCTCCCCCGCCGGAGGCGGACGGTTCCGTCTCCACCAGGGTCAGGCGCAGCGCCCCGGGCCGGCCGAGGTCGAATCCCCTTAACCGGTCCCGTTCCACCAGGGCCGGCCAGTCGTCGTCGCGGACGACGCGGCGGGTGATCTCGGGCGTGACCCGTTCGTGCACGGTCAGCAGGGGTTCGGGTCCGCCGGTGAACGCGGTGCGCAGGACCGTTTCGCGGTCGAAGACGGACTGCCAGGAGGTGGTGAAGCGCCGGGTGTCGAGCGGGCCGTGCCAGGCCCACACGAGCTGTTCGACGTGGTGTCCGGTGCCGGGCCGCGCGTCGCCGCCCCGGTAGAGCGCGGCCTGCTGGGGGGTGGCGCGGAAGGCGAGCGGCAGGGGGGCGGCGGGCGCGTCGGCGAGTTCCTTCAGCAGGGCGCGCAGGGTGTCCTCCAGCGCGGCCGCCGCGGTGTCGTCGAGGTGTGCGGCCGACCGGTCGATGGCGATGTGCAGGCAGCCGTCGGTGACGCGGGCCCGCACCTGGAGCGGGTGGGCGGGCGCGTCGAGGGGCCGCGGGCCGCCGGTGTCGTCCAGGACGAGGCAGGCGCGGGCGGGCGGCAGTTCGCGCAGGGCGCGGCGCAGCGCGGGGTCGGGGCTCCATTCCCGGCAGGCCCCGAAGCCCGCCCCGCCCTCGGCGCGTCCGGCGCTCGCGGCCAGGTCGCCGGCCATCGCGGTGAGCCGGCCGAGGGGGTCGCGGGCGGTGTCGACGGCGAGCCGTACCGGGTAGGGCTCGGTGAGCCGTCCGACGTACCGGCGCAGGCCCTGGTGTCCGGCCCGGGGGTCGCTGCGTACGTCGAAGCCGGCCTCGTCGGTACCTTCCCACTGGGCGAGGGCGAGGGCGAACACGCCGGTCAGGACCTGGCCGGTGGTCAGGGCGAGTCTGCGGGCCAGTCCTTGGGTGACGCGTTCGGTGAGCTGTGCGTCGAGGACGAAGCCGGTGCGCCGCCGCTCGCCCGCGTCCCGTCCGGTGGTGCTGCGCGCGTCCGCCCCGGCCGTGCGGGAGCGGAGCTCGGCGACCTGGCCCCAGTGCTGGGTCTCGGCGAAGTCGTGGGCCAGTTCGCGCAGTCCGGCGGTCCAGTCGGCGAGCCCGTCGGGCGCGGCCCGGCCGCGCGCGCGGGGGCGGCCGGGGGCGCGTCCCGCCGTGGCGGGGGCGCCGTCCGGGCCGGTCGTGCCGAGGGCGGCGGTGAGGTCGTCGAGCAGGATCTGCCAGGAGGTGGCGTCGACGGCGAGCGCGTGGGCGATCACGGCGAGCCGGTCGGCGCGCGGCCCGTCCGGGCGGCGGTCCCGGGCGCACAGGGCGCGGAGCTGGAGTCCGGTGTGCGGGTCGAGGGGGGCGGCGGCGCGGCGCAGCAGCGCGGTGAAGCCGTCCTCGTCGGTGAACTCCCCCTCCGTCACCGGGTCCGTCCCGTGTCCGTCGGGGTCCGCCGGGGCGGGCCGGCCGTCCGCGGGGCCGGGGCGGGCGTGGAGCTGGGGGTGGGCGGCGGCGACGGCGCGCAGCGCGGCGCGCAGCCGGTCCGGTCCGGGCAGCGGGCCGGGGCCGAGGAGGACGGCCTCGTACCGGTCGGCGGCGCCGTGGGCGAGGGCGGCGTACTGGGCGGGGGTCAGGGGGCGGTCGGCGGGCGGCGGCCCGGTGAGCCGGTCGGCGACATGGCCGGGGACGAGGACGGCGGGGGTGCCGTGCGGTGCGCAGAACCGCAGGGTGTGGTGGTCGGGTCCGTGCCGCAGCAGCCGGTGCCGCCAGGCGGGCGGGCCGGGCTCCCCGGGGGCGAGTTCGTCCAGGAGGCGTTCCAGCGCGGCGGCGTCCAGCGGCCCGCGCAGGTCCAGGTCCCAGGGGGTCGCGTACGGGGGAGGGCCGGGGGTGACGACCACGGAGACCGGGGCGTGCGGGATGCGGGGAACGGTCATGGTGTCCGGGGGTGCGGTCCGCTGCGGGTGGCCGGGTACCCTCTCTCCTTCCTCGGGCGCGAACGGGCGTACGGGGCTGTGGGACGGCTCTGTCGCCATTGACGTGCCTACGAGTTCCTGCCGTGCCGGGTCACGGGCATCGGTGCGGGACAGGGCGGACCGCCATGCTGGGCCGGTGCGGGTCCGGGAGGTAAGGAGCGAATGCGACAGGTGTGGCGTACGGGCCGCCCGTGGGCCGGGCCGGGCCGTTCTGTCGCTCTGCCATGACGGCCTCCGCACCTGCCGGTGTCCACAACGGTCGGGCTGTGCACGCTAGTGGCAGTACGCGCACGAAGTCCGTTTTCCCAAGTGGGTGTACAGCGGCACCCGAGCGGTGTCCGAGAACGACGGCCCCGCGGCACCGGGCCCGGGCCGGGCGGGGGCGTCGGCCGCGGGGTGGGGCGAAGTGCTCCTCGCCCCGCCCGGTGCGGG
>DASTDN010000591.1:0-6052 GCA_035710365.1 Streptomyces sp.
ACACGTGGCGGACATGTCACGTGCTGCCGTCCGGGACGGCACCGCAGGTGGACGCGGGTCAACACCGGGTGAGATCTCGGTGAATCCGATGTGTCCGATGTGCGCGAGCCCCGGGGCCGCGAGTAATGTCCTCACCTGCACAGACTCATACAGCGTCCGTTGACCCCGGAGGGCCCCGTTGTCCCGCTTCGCGCTCATCAAGGCAGTTCTCGGCCCGATCATGCGGCTGATGTTCCGCCCCCAGGTGGAGGGCACGGAGAACATCCCGGGCGACGGACCCGTCATCCTGGCCGGCAATCACCTCACGTTCATCGACTCGATGGTGCTGCCGCTGGTCTGCGACCGCCAGGTGTTCTTCATCGGCAAGGACGAGTACGTCACCGGCAAGGGCGTCAAGGGCCGGCTCATGGCGTGGTTCTTCACCGGCGTCGGCATGATCCCCGTGGACCGCGACGGCGGCCGGGGCGGGGTCGCCGCGCTGATGACGGGCCGCCGCATCCTGGAGCAGGGCAACGTCTTCGGCATCTACCCGGAGGGCACCCGCTCCCCCGACGGCCGCCTCTACCGGGGCCGCACCGGCATCGCCCGGCTGACGCTGATGACGGGCGCGCCGGTGGTCCCGTTCGCGATGATCGGCACGGACAAGCTGCAGCCGGGGGGCGCGGGGCTGCCCCGGCCGGGCAAGGTGACGGTGCGGTTCGGCGAGCCGATGGAGTTCTCCCGCTACGAGGGCATGGACCGTGACCGCTATGTGCTGCGGGCCGTCACCGATTCCGTGATGGCCGAGGTCATGCGGTTGTCGGGGCAGGAGTACGTGGACATGTACGCCAGCAAGGCGAAGGCCGCCTAGGTCTCTTCCCGGTGCTTCCGGGCGGGGCCGTGGTGGCGGGCGGTCCGCCTCGGGGGCGCGCGGAACCGCGCACCCGGCCCCGACCGCGCCGAGCCCGTATCCACCCGTCGGCCGGTGTGCTTCGCGGGGCGCGCTCGCAGCGGGCGCGCCCTGACGTCCCGTCGGCCGTCTCGGCACGGTCGCGTCATGACCCCTCGCGCGGTTCGCCGCACCCCGGGAAGGGCGACGGCGTCCCGCGCCCCTGACCGGTCCCGGTTTCGAGGTGCTGGCCTCGGAGCAGGAACCATGCCGCCGCCGAAGCCGCGAGGAGGACCGTCGCTCCGGTGGCCGCCGCCAGGGTGAGGCCGTGGACGAAGGCGTCCCGGGCGGATGCCAGGAGGGCCGCGGCGGAGTCCGCGGGCAGGGCGCGTGCCGCTTCCACCGCGCCGCCCAGGGACGCGTGGGCCCCGGCCGGGGTGCCCGCGGGGGCGGTGAAGCCGGCGTAGACGCCCGTCACGACCGAGCCGAGGACGGCGATGCCGAGGGCGGCGCCCAGTTCGTACGCCGTCTCGGAGACCGCGGACGCCGCGCCCGCCTGGTCCCCGGGGACGGACGAGAGGATGACGTCGGCCGTCACCGTGAACGAGAAGCCCGCGCCGAGGCCGACCACCAGCAGCGCGGCCCCGACCAGGGGGTAGCCGGTGGAGCGGTCCAGCGCCGTGAGCGCGGCCAGGGACAGGCCGGTCGCCGCGAGGCCGCCGGAGACGACGGCCCGGACCGAGAAGCGCCGGGCCGCACGGCCCGCGACCAGGCCCGCCACGATCGCACCGGCCGCCGCGGGCAGTTCGGCGAGCCCCGCCTCGAACGGGCCCCGTCCCTGCACGAGCTGCAGGTACTGGGAGAGGAAGAACACCAGGCCGGACAGGCCGAGGATGGTCAGCAGGTCGGCCAGGACCGCCCCGCTGAAACCCCGGTGGGCGAACAGCCGCACGTCCAGCAGCGGCTTCGGCAGGGTGAACTGGCGCCGCACGAAGCCGTACAGGGCGGCGGCGCCCAGCAGTGCGGCGGCAACGGCGTCGGGGCCGGGGCCGTGGCCGTGGGCGGCGGTCTCCTTCACCGCGTACACGACACCGAGCACGCCGGTCAGGGACAGGGCGACGCTGCGCAGGTCCCAGGGGCCGGGGTGTGCGGTGCGCGACTCGGGCAGCAGCCTCGCGCCCACCACGACCAGCACCGCCATCACCGGCAGGTTGATCAGGAAGACCGAGCCCCACCAGAAGTGCTCCAGCAGGAATCCGCCGGCGATGGGGCCGACGGCCATGCCGGCGGAGGCGGTCGCGCCCCAGATGCCGACGGCGAGGCTGCGCTCGCGCGGGTCGTGGAAGATGTTGCGGATGAGCGCCAGCGTGGCCGGCATCAGGGTGGCGCCCGCGACACCGAGCAGGGCCCGCGCGAGGATCAGCAGCTCCGGTGTCGACGCGTAGGCGTTGAGGACCGAGACCGCGCCGAAGGCGGCGGCGCCGTGCAGCAGGACGCGCTTGCGGCCGATGCGGTCGCCGAGGCCGCCCATGGAGACCAGCAGGCCCGCGATGACGAACGAGTAGACGTCGCCGATCCACAGCAACTGGGGCCCGGTGGGCGCGAGGTCCGCGCTGATGTACGGGGTCGCGAGACCGAGCACCGTCGCGTCGACGGCCACCAGCAGCACGGCGAGCACCAGCACGGACAGCGCGAGCCAGCGGCCCGGGGCGGGGCGCCGCACCTCCTCCCTCGTTGCGGCCGGCCGCAGGGTGCTGCTCATGATTCCTCTCTCCGTGACGCGCCGCCGAGCAGCAGCTCGGCGACCATGTGGGTGAAGTCCCGGGCCGCGACGCGCCCCTCGGACACGGCCCAGGCGGCGGAGGCGAGCAGGCCGTACAGGGCCTCGGTGAGCCAGGCCGGGGTCAGGTCGATGCGGAACTCGCCGCTGAGCTGGCCGCGTCGGAACAGGTCTTCGACACGCTCGTCAAGACGGGCCCAGCCCGCGTGACGTTCCCCGCCCTCGAACAACTGGTTCTCGGAGTAGAGGAAGGCGAGGAGCCCGGCGGCCGGTTCGACCGCGCGGACCAGGCGCCGTACGGCTTCGCCCGCCGGCCCCTCGTCCGGGCGGGCCGCCTCCAGCGCCGCCTCGCACTCGGCGATGCCGAGGGCCTCCAGCGCGCGGACCAGGGCGTCCCGCCCGGCGAACTGCCGGTGCAGGGTGGCCCGGCTGATGCCGGCGGCGCGGGCGACCTCGTCCATGGTCGCCGTGGACTTGCGGCTCAGCAGGGCCGCAGCGGTGCGCAGGACGTGATCACGATCGACAGCCATGAGACGAGCTTAGAGCATGTGAGACATGATTGTCTCATTCACGGCGCGTGCGTCTCACCGCGGGGAGTATGTGCCGCTGTTCAGTGCCAGGGCAGTCGCCCGCGCTTGTCCCAGTACGCCGCCGGGGGCTCCGTGAGGGCCGCGAGGCGGGTGAGGCAGGGCTCGTCGAGGCCGACGACCGCGGCGTGCAGGTTCGAGGCGAGCTGGCCCGCGGTCGCCGCCCCGGACAGCACGACACCGGCCCAGGGCCTGCTCAGCACGTACGCGAGGGCCACCGCGTCGGCACCCTGGCCGGTCTCCGCGGCGACGTCCCGCAGCGCGGCGGGGGCGTGCTGCCCGGCGAGACGGCCGTTGGCCACGGCCTCCTTCACGATCACGGTGAGACCCGCCGCGTGGGCCTCGGCGAGGGCGGACTCCGCCGAGGTCTCCAGGAGGTTGTACGTGGACTGGACCGTACGGAACAGGGGCGCCCCGTCGACGGTCACGGCGAGCGCGGCGCGGATCGTGTCGGCCTGCGCGGGGCCGCTGGTGGAGAAGCCGATGCTGACACCCCGCGCGGCGGCCTCGGCGAGCCGGACGTGGAGGGCCGTGTCGGTGAGGGCCGGACTGTCGGGGGTGACCGAGTGGATCTGGTAGAGGTCGAGCCGTTCACCGAGCAGGGCGTCGCTCTCGGCGCGCTGCCGCTCGTACGCGGCGAGGGAATGGTCCTTGACCTCGTGCCGCTCGGCGTCCGTGGACCAGTCCGCGGTGTAGGTGTAGCCCCATTTGCTGCCCACGACCACGTCGGCGGCGTCGGGGCGGGCCTCCAGCCAGGAGGCGAGGAACTCCTCGGAGCGCCCGTAGGAGCGGGCGGCGTCGACGTAGCGCACCCCCTGCGCGTAGGCGGCGTCGAGGAGTTCGTGCGTACGGGCGCGCAGCGCCTCGACGCCGCGGTCCGCTCCGAGGTCCTCGTCCCGGCCGAGGTTGATGTAGCCGGGGCGTCCGACGGCGGCGAGGCCCAGACCGATGTGGCAGGTCGGCGTCGTGGCGTTCGCGAGGCGGGCGAAGGACATCGGGACTCCGTTCGGTCGCTGAGGGGGCGTGCGTCGAGGGTGTCGAGTCGCCCCCGGGCGCGCTCCCTGCCGGGGGCGTGCGACCAACGTACCCGCGGGGTCCTCCGGGCCGCGGCCCGTGCCACCGGCGTGCGGCGCGTGACACGGGCCCGGGAGCGGGCGCGGTCCGGTTCCGCCGTGGCCTGTCACGCGGTTCTCCGCGGCCCGGGACACGCCGGAGTCCTCGGCCCTGGGTCCTGTCGTCCGGGTCCTCGTGGCCCGGTACCGGATACGGTGCGTGGCCGGGCGGAGCACCGTCCGCGAGCGCCGTGCGGAGCACGCCGCGAGGTGCCGTGGCCGGGGCCGCGGGCCCGCGGAGCCCGCACGTCAGGCCTGGCGGGCGCCCCCCTTGGCGTCCGCCCACTCGTGCTGTCGCGCCACGTCCGCCTTCACCTCGGCGAGCTGGACGGCGACCGCGCTCGGCGCCGTGCCGCCACGGCCGTCGCGGGAGGCCAGGGCACCGGGGACGTCGAGGACCGTCCGCACCTCGGGGGTGAGGTGGGCGGAGATCTTCGCGAACTGCTCGTCGGTCAGTTCGTCCAGTTCCTTGCCCTCGGCCTCGGCGGCCTTGACGCACTCGCCGGCGACCTCGTGCGCGACGCGGAACGGCACGCCCTGCCGCACCAGCCACTCGGCGATGTCCGTGGCCAGCGAGAACCCGGCCGGGGCCAGCTCCTCCATGCGCTCGCGGTGCACCGTGAGGGTGGCCGTCATGCCGGTGAAGGCGGGGAGCAGGACCTCCAACTGGTCGATGGAGTCGAAGACCGGCTCCTTGTCCTCCTGGAGGTCGCGGTTGTAGGCGAGCGGGAGGGCCTTCAGTGTCGCCATCAGGCCGGTGAGGTTGCCGATGAGCCGTCCCGACTTGCCGCGCGCCAGCTCCGCGATGTCCGGGTTCTTCTTCTGCGGCATGATCGAGGAGCCGGTCGAGAAGGCGTCGTGGAGGGTGACGAAGGAGAACTCCTTCGTGTTCCAGATGATGATCTCCTCGGCGATCCGGGAGACGTTCACGCCGATCATCGCGGTGATGAAGGCGAACTCGGCGACGAAGTCCCGGGACGCGGTGCCGTCGATGGAGTTGGCCACGCTGCCCCGCTCGAAGCCGAGGTCCTCGGCGACCGCCTCCGGGTCCAGGCCGAGGGAGGATCCGGCCAGCGCGCCCGAGCCGTACGGCGACACGGCCGTGCGCTCGTCCCACTGGCGCAGCCGCTCCGCGTCCCGCGACAGGGACTGCGCGTGGGCGAGGACGTGGTGCGCGAAGAGCACGGGCTGGGCGTGCTGGAGGTGGGTGCGGCCCGGCATGGCGACGTCGGGGTGGGCCTCGGCGAGGCCGATCAGGGCGTCCTGGAGGTCGGCGATCAGGGCGCCGAGGGTGCGGGCGTGGTCGCGCAGGTACATCCGGAACAGGGTCGCGACCTGGTCGTTCCGCGACCGGCCCGCGCGCAGCTTGCCGCCGAGGTCGGGGCCGAGGCGCTCCAGCAGGCCGCGCTCCAGGGCGGTGTGCACGTCCTCGTCGGCGACGGTGCCCACGAAGGCGCCGGAGGCGACGTCGGCCTCCAGCCGGTCGAGCCCTTCGGTCATGCGGGTCAGCTCGTCCTCGGTGAGCAGGCCCGCCGTGTGCAGCACGCGCGCGTGGGCGCGCGAGCCGGCGATGTCGTACGGCGCGAGCCGCCAGTCGAAGTGGACGGACGCGGACAGCTTCGCCAGCGCCTCGGCGGGACCGTCGGCGAAACGGCCGCCCCAGAGCCGTACGTCACCGCTGTTGCTGCTCACTTGCGTTGCTCCT
>DASTDN010000592.1:0-13241 GCA_035710365.1 Streptomyces sp.
CGGCCTGGTGCCCGTCGACTCCGCAGACGAGGACGGGCTCGCCGCGGTCGTCCAGGGCTACGGAGGGCCCGAACTGCCGGGGGGGCGCTTCGCGGAGGCCTCGTTCGCGATCAGGCGCGGGGTGCCGTGGTTCGCGTCCAACACCGACCTGACGATTCCGAGCGCACGCGGCATCGCGCCCGGCAACGGCGCTGCGGTGGAGGTCGTCCGGATCGCCACCGGGGCCGAGCCTCAGGTCGCGGGCAAGCCGTTGCCTCCCATGCACCGGGAGACCATCCTGCGTACGGGGGCCGAGCGGCCGCTGGTGGTCGGGGACCGGCTGGACACCGACATCGAGGGCGCCTTCCACGGCGGGGTCGACTCGCTGCTCGTGCTCACCGGGGTCACGGACGGCGCCCGGCTGCTGGCGGCGCCGCCCCGGCACCGGCCGACGTATGTGGACGCCGATCTGCGAGGACTGCTCACCGGGCAGCCGGAGGTGTCCGCGGCCGACGGCGACGGCGTCTTCCGGTGCGGCGGATGGACGGCACGTCCCGGCGCCGAGCGGCTGGAGCTGGACGGCGACGGCGGCGTGATCGACGGGCTGCGGGCCCTGTGCGCCGCGGCCTGGACGGCGGCAGGGGACGGGGAGTGCGGTCTGGACGCGGGCAAGGCGCTGGCACGCCTGGGGATGTGAGCGGGGGCGGGGGCGTGGCCGGCGCCGGGACGTGGTCCGGCGCCGGGGTTTCGGTCCGCCTCGCGGCCCGGGGGACGCTCGCGGGGCCCGGGCGACAACCCTGCGGTTCGATGAGCTTGCGTGCCGGGCACGCGCTCGTTGCCCGTCGGTCCGGGGGCGGCTGACGGCGTGTCGGCCGGATTCGCTGACGCGGTGTCGGCGGTGTTCCCTGTGGTTGCCCCACTTTGGATGACCCGCCCGGGATGTCACGGGACCTGATGTGGGTCGAGCGGCCGTCCGGGACGCATCCCTCGCGGTCGAGCACGCCCGGGGTGGAACAGTGCCCTGGTGCGGGACGACGGCAACGTCCTCGTCGCCCGCGCCGTGCTCTTCCCGGCGGGGCACATGACCGGGGCGGTCATGGGTCGTAGCCGTCACAGTCGTGGGCCGTAGCCGTCACAGTGGACGTCGCCGCCGCGAGGGCCGCGCCGCGCGTCGGGAGCAGGTTCGACGACCTCAAGCCGAGGCTGAGGCGCAGGCCGGAGACCTCCTGGAGGCCCATGCTTCGGAGACCGAGCCGGAGCGACCCGGCCCGGGGAGCGAGAGCAGGTGCCCGGGCGCTCGGTGACGGGCGTCGTGCGCGCGGCCCGCGACCCGTGCCGGGCACCGTGAGCCGAGGCCGGGCCGGGCGGGACGCGCGGACCGGCCTCGCCTCCACCTGCCCGCGCCTCGGGATCACTTGCGAGGGTAGGCTAACCTAACTGGATGCTGGTCGACAGTCCTCCCGAAAGCCCTCCCGGGCGGCGTGCGCGGTCCGCCCCGAGGTCCTCGATCCGTCAGGGGAAACGTTCCTGCGGGCTGCTCGTCTCCGCACTGGTCCTGCTGCTCGTCGTCGTGGCGAGCATCGCGGTCGGGGCGAAGGAACTCTCCCCGGAACAGGTGTGGCACGGCCTGTTCGGGAGTTCGGGCACGTACGGCGACGTCGTCGTGGACGAGCGGCTGGCCCGCACGGGCCTCGGGCTGCTCGCCGGCGCCGCCCTCGGTCTCGCCGGTGCCGTACTCCAGGCGCTGACCCGCAACCCACTGGCCGACCCGGGTCTGCTCGGCATCAACGCCGGAGCCTCGGCGGCCGTGGTCACCGCCATGACGTACTTCGGCGTCACGAGCCTGAGCGGCTACGTGTGGTTCGCCTTCCTCGGGGCCGCCGCCGTGGGCGCCCTGGTGTGGTTCCTTGGCGGCAGCCGCGGTGCCACCCCCGTGCGGCTGGCGCTCGCGGGGACGGCGGTCAGTGCCGCGCTGTACGGCTACCTCCAGGCCGTGATGATCATGGACAGTGCGGCGCTCGGCAGGATGCGTTTCTGGACCGTGGGTTCCCTGTCGTCCGCGACGGACGCGACGACCGGGCAGGTGCTGCCGTTCGTCGCGGCCGGGACGCTCCTCGCGCTGTCCCTCGCCCGGCCGCTCAACGCCATGGCCATGGGCGACGACACGGCCAAGGCGCTCGGCGCCCGCCTGAACCGCACGCGGGCGCTGTCCATGCTGGCCGCGACCGTGCTGTGCGGGGCGGCGACCGCCGCGTGCGGGCCGATCGTGTTCGTCGGGCTGATGGTGCCGCACGCCGTGCGCTCCTTCACTGGGCCCGACCTGCGCTGGATCCTGCCGTACGCCATGGTCCTGTCGCCCGTGCTGCTGCTCGGCGCGGACGTCCTCGGCCGGATCGTCGCCCGGCCCGCGGAACTCCAGGTCGGCATCGTGACGGCGGTCCTCGGCGGGCCGGTCTTCATCCTGCTGGTACGACGGCGGAGGACGGCACACCTGTGAAGACCACCACTGCCCGGGCCCCCCGGGCCACCGGGGCCGTCCGTGCGGTGCGTGTGCCGGGCGGACTGTCGGTGCGGCTCGACGTGCGGGCCCTGACCGTCGTCGCCCTGCTGCTGGCGGCCGCGCTCGCCGCGGGCGTCGTCCTCGTCGGCACCGGCGACTTCCCGATCGGGCCCGCCGACGTGCTCGGCACGCTCGCCGGGCAGGGCGACGCTGGCCAGGAGTTCGTCGTCAGCGAACTGCGGCTGCCGCGGGTCCTGGTCGGGCTGCTGGCCGGGGCCTCCCTCGGGCTCGGCGGCGCGCTGTTCCAGGCGATCACCCGCAACCCGCTGGGCAGCCCGGACGTCCTCGGCCTCGGCCAGGGCGCGACGGCCGGGGCGCTCGTGACGATCGTGCTGTTCTCCGGCAGCGCCGCCGAAGTCACCCTCGGGGCGCTGGTGGGCGGCCTGGTGACCGGTCTCGCCATCTACCTGCTCGCCTGGAGGCAGGGTGTGCACGGCTACCGGCTGGTCCTGCTCGGCATCGGCGTGTCCGCGATCGTCACCGCGGTCAACGGCTATCTGCTCACCAAGGCCGACCTCGTCGACGCGGCCCGTGCCGTGGTGTGGATGACCGGTTCGCTGAGCGGGCGGGGCTGGGAGCAGGTGGGGCCGCTGCTCGCGCTGTGCGCCCTCCTCGTGCCGCTGGTGCTCGCCAACGCGCGCGGGCTGCGGATGACGGAGATGGGCGACGACATCTCGTACGCCCTCGGGGTGCGGGTCGAGCGGGTGCGGGGGCTGCTGATGGTGGCCGCCGTGCTGCTCACCGCGTCCGCGACCGCCGCAGCGGGCCCCGTCGCCTTCGTCGCGCTGACCGCTCCCCAACTGGCCCGGCGGCTGACCCGCTCGCCCGGTCCGAACCTGCTGCCCGCCATGTGCATGGGCGCCGCCCTCCTCGTCACCGCCGACCTCGCCGCCCAGCGTGTCTTCGGCGCCGACCAGATGCCCGTGGGCGTCGTCACCGGTGTCCTCGGCGGGCTCCACCTGCTCTGGCTGCTGGTCACCGAACGCCGGGCGGGCCGGATATGAGAACCGGGAGCCGGAACCCCGTGGGAAGCCGAGCCGGCGACGCCCCCGGCCGTGGGCCGGAGAACCGAAGGAGCACCGTGAACCGCCTGTCCGCCGAGAACGTCACCCTCGCCTACGACCGGCGCGTCGTCGCCGAGCAGTTGTCGGTGGAGATACCCGACCACTCCTTCACGGTGATCGTCGGCCCCAACGCCTGCGGCAAGTCCACGCTGCTGCGCGCCCTCGCGCGGATGCTGCGGCCCAGCGAGGGACGGGTGCTGCTCGACGGGCAGGTCGTCCAGTCGCTGCCCGCGAGGAAGGTGGCCCGGACGCTCGGCCTGCTGCCGCAGTCCGCCGTGGCGCCCGACGGCATCACCGTCGCCGATCTCGTGGGCCGGGGCCGCCACCCGCACCAGGGCCTGCTGCGGCAGTGGTCCGCCGAGGACGAGCGCGTGGTGCGGGAGTCGATGGCGCGGACCGGTGTCGCCGGACTCGCCGGCCGGTACGTGGACGAGCTGTCCGGCGGCCAGCGCCAGCGCGTGTGGATCGCCATGGCGCTCGCCCAGCAGACACCGCTGCTGCTGCTGGACGAGCCGACGACGTACCTGGACATCCAGCACCAGATCGACGTCCTCGACCTGTGCGCCGAACTGCACGAGGAGCAGGGCCGCACCCTGGTCGCCGTGCTGCACGACCTCAACCACGCCGCCCGGTACGCCACGCATCTCGTCGCGATGCGCGGCGGGCGGGTCGTAGCCCGGGGCGCGCCGCGCGACGTCGTCACGGCCCCGCTGGTCGAGGAGGTGTTCGGGCTGCGCTGCCAGGTCATCGAGGACCCGGAGACGGGGACCCCGCTGGTGGTGCCCGCCGCGCGCGCGGCCCGGTCCGGCGGACGGCGGTGAACCCCCGGCCGGACGCCGTCACAGGAGTCTGCCGAGGCGCACCAGGTCCAGGAGACCCGCCTCCAGGCGCACCCGGCCCGCAGCCCAGGCGCGCGCGAAGTCGAGGTCGCCGTCGACCAGCGCCACCAGGTCGTCGCCGGTCAGCGCGAGCCGGATGCGGGCGCGCTCCCGGGGCGGCCCGGGCAGCGTGTCGTGCACCTCGATCCGGCCGCCGGTCAGCAGGCCGACGAAGGTGATGTCGAGGTCGGTGATCCGGCAGCTCACCGACCGGTCCAGGGCCGCCGCCGCGCGCACGTCGCCTGCGGCGCCCGCCATGCTGTCCGCGAGCCTGTCGAGTGCGGCGCGGCACTCCTCGATCGTCGCCATCGTCACCGACGCTACCCCAGGGCTTCGGGGTAGCGTCTGGGCATGGACGACGCAGGACCGCAGCAGGTTCCCGGGGAACGGGAGGCCGACGGCGTGCCCCCGGAGGAGCCCGGTCCGGCCGGTGCCGGACCCGCCGCCCCCGCCCCCCTCGACGTGCCTCGCGCTCCCACCGGCGACGCCGGCGTGGACGCCCTGCTGGAGCGGCTGGCCGACGCCGACCACCTCGCCACCGACGGCCACCCGGAGGTGTACGAGGATGTGCACCGGGGGCTGCGCGACGCGCTCACCGCGCTCGACGCCCGCCCGGGACCTCCGGCGCCCTCACCCTCGTACGGCAACAGGAGCTGAACGCACCGTGGCAGGAGTCGCACGCCGCCGTCTGGACGCGGAACTGGTCCGCCGGAAGCTGGCGCGCTCGCGGGAACACGCGAGTCAACTGATCGCGGCCGGGCGTGTCACCGTCGGCAGGAACGTCGCGACCAAGCCCGCCACGCAGGTGGAGACCGCCGCCGCGATCGTCGTCGCCGAGGACGACAGCGACCCCGAGTACGTCTCCCGCGGCGGGCACAAGCTCGCGGGCGCGCTCGCCGCGTTCGTGCCGCGGGGCCTGGTCGTCGAGGGCCGCCGCGCGCTGGACGCGGGCGCCTCCACCGGCGGCTTCACCGACGTACTGCTGCGGGCGGGCGCCCGGCACGTCGTCGCCGTCGACGTCGGCTACGGACAGCTCGCCTGGTCCCTGCAGAGCGACGGGCGCGTCACCGTCAAGGACCGTACCAACGTACGCGAACTGACCCCGGAGGCCATCGACGGGGAGCCGGTGGACCTCGTCGTGGGCGACCTGTCCTTCATCCCCCTGGGCCTGGTGCTGCCCGCCCTCGTGCGGTGCGCCGGGCCGGACGCGGACCTGGTGATGATGGTCAAGCCGCAGTTCGAGGTGGGCAGGGAGCGGCTCGGCAGCGGCGGTGTCGTCCGCAGCCCCGCGCTGCGCGCCGAGGCGGTGCGCCAGGTCGCCGCGCGCGGCCGTGAACTGGGGCTGGGCGTACGCGGGGTCACGGCCAGTCCGCTGCCCGGGCCCTCGGGCAATGTCGAGTACTTTCTGTGGCTGCGGGCCGGGGCTCCGGAACTGGACCCGGCCGACGTGGACCGTGCAGTGGCGGAGGGGCCGAGTTGACACAGAACCGGGCACAGGGCCTGGCGGAGAGCCGGGCGCGGGACGGAGCGGCAATGCACCGGGACCGCACCGTTTTCCTGCTGGCCCACACAGGGCGGCCCGCGGCGGTCCGCAGCGCCGAACTCGTCGTCAGGGGACTGCTGCGCGCCGGGCTCCGCGTGCGGGTGCTGGAGGCGGAGGCCCTCGACCTGCCGCTGCCCGACCCCGTGCAGACCGTCCAGGAGGCCACCCCGCAGAGCCTGGACGACTGCGAGCTGCTGATCGTCCTCGGCGGTGACGGCACGCTGCTGCGCGGCGCCGAGTTCGCCCGCGCCTCGGGTGTGCCCATGCTCGGCGTCAACCTCGGGCGGGTCGGGTTCCTCGCCGAGGCCGAGCGGGACGACCTGGACAAGGTCGTGGACCGGGTGGTGAGCAGGGCGTACGAGGTCGAGGAGCGGATGACCGTCGACGTCGTCGTGCACCGCAACGGCGACGTCGTGCACACCGACTGGGCACTGAACGAGGCTGCCGTGCAGAAGGTGTCCGCCGAGCGGATGCTGGAAGTGGTGCTGGAGATCGACGGGCGGCCGGTGACCGGCTTCGGCTGTGACGGCATCGTCTGCGCGACGCCGACCGGGTCGACGGCGTACGCGTTCTCCGCGGGCGGGCCCGTGGTGTGGCCCGAGGTGGAGGCGCTGCTGATGGTGCCGATCTCGGCGCACGCCCTGTTCGCGAAGCCGCTGGTGACGTCGCCCGACTCGGTGCTGGCGGTGGAGGTGCTGCCGCACGTCCCGCCGGGCGTGCTGTGGTGCGACGGACGGCGGACCGTGGAGCTGCCGCCGGGGGCGCGGGTGGAGGTGCGGCGGGGCGCGGTGCCGGTGCGGCTGGCCCGGCTGCACCACGCGTCGTTCACCGACCGGCTGGTCGCGAAGTTCGCGCTGCCCGTCTCCGGGTGGCGGGGGGCGCCGCACTGAGCCCTGCCGTGCGGGTCTTCGTGGACCGGGCCGCGCGCCGGATGCGGTGCGTCGCGCGGCGGAGCACGCCCCGCGTACCAGGCGTACTCGGGGGGCGGCGACGCCCCGAGGTGCGAGGGCCGTCGTCCCGGGCCCGTGACGATCCACACGGCACGGCCCCGGCCGCCCCGCCCGGGACGGGCGGGGCACGTGGCCGCCCGTCCCGGGCCCCTTTACGGTTCCTCCACTCGTGCGGGTGACACCGGAGGCCGGGGGGCTGTCGCACACCCGCCGCCGACCTCGTATGGTCGGGGGCGTGTTGGAGGAGATGCGGATACGGTCGCTCGGAGTCATCGACGACGCCGTCGTCGAGCTGTCGCCCGGCTTCACCGCCGTCACCGGTGAGACGGGCGCGGGCAAGACCATGGTGGTCACGAGCCTCGGGCTGCTGCTCGGCGGGCGGGCGGACCCGGCGCTCGTACGGATCGGCGCCGGTAAGGCGGTCGTGGAGGGGCGGATCACCGTGCCCCCGGGCTCGGGCGTCGCCGCACGGGCCGAGGAGGCCGGTGCCGAGCTCGACGACGGGGCGCTGCTGGTCAGCCGTACCGTTTCGGCCGAGGGCCGGTCCCGGGCGCACCTGGGCGGGCGCAGCGTGCCTGTGGGGATGCTGGCCGAGCTGGCCGACGAACTGGTCGCCGTGCACGGGCAGACCGACCAGCAGGGGCTGCTGAAGCTGTCCCGGCAGCGGCAGGCGCTCGACCGGTACGCCGGGGACGCGGTCACCGTGCCGCTCGCCCGGTACACCGACGCCTACAAGCGGCTGCGGGCCGTCGCCACCGAGCTGGAGGAGATCACCACCCGCGCGCGTGAGCGGGCCCAGGAGGCCGACATGCTGCGCTACGGCCTGGAGGAGATCGCGGCCGTCGAGCCGCGCGCCGGCGAGGACGCGGAACTCGCCGGGGAGGCGGAGCGGCTCGGGCACGCGGAGGCCCTCGCCTCCGCGGCGACCGCCGCGCACGCCGCGCTCGCCGGCAACCCCGAGGACCCCGAGGGCGTCGACGCGGGCACGCTCGTCGCGGGCGCCCAGCGCGCCCTGGACGCCGTACGGTCGCACGACCCGGCGCTGGCCGCCCTCACCGACCGGATCACCGAGGTCGGCATCCTGCTGCGGGACGTCGCCGGGGAACTCGCCGGGTACGCCGACGACCTGGACGCCGACCCGCTGCGGCTGGCGGCCGTGGAGGAGCGGCGGGCCGCGCTGACCGCGCTGACCCGGAAGTACGGCGAGGACATCGCCGCCGTGCTGGCCTGGGCCGAGCGCGGCGCGCAGCGGCTGACCGAACTGGACGGCGACGACGAGCGGATCGGGGAACTGACCGCCGAACGGGACGCGCTGCGCGCCGACCTGGGCGGGCTGGCGCAGGCACTCACGGACGCGCGCGCGGAGGCCGCCGAGAGGTTCGCCGCCGCCGTGACCGCCGAGCTGGCCTCGCTCGCCATGCCGCACGCGCGCGTGTCCTTCGACATCCGGCAGACCGAGGACCCCGAGGGCGTGGAGGTCGGCGGGCGGCCGGTCGCGTACGGGCCGGCGGGCGCCGACGAGGTCGAGCTGCTGCTCGCACCCCACCCGGGCGCCCCGCCCCGGCCCATCGCCAAGGGCGCCTCGGGCGGTGAGCTGTCGCGCGTGATGCTCGCCGTGGAGGTGGTGTTCGCGGGGACCGACCCGGTGCCCACGTACCTCTTCGACGAGGTCGACGCGGGAGTCGGCGGCAAGGCGGCCGTCGAGATCGGGCGGCGCCTCGCGCGGCTCGCGAAGACCGCGCAGGTCGTCGTCGTCACCCACCTGCCCCAGGTCGCGGCCTTCGCCGACCGGCAACTGCTGGTGGAGAAGACCAACGACGGCTCCGTCACCCGGTCCGGTGTGAAGGTCCTCGAAGGGGAGGACCGCGTGCGGGAGCTGTCCCGGATGCTGGCCGGCCAGGAGAACTCGGAGACGGCACGCGCCCACGCGGAGGAACTCCTGGAGACGGCCCGCGCGGGTTCCTGACGGCGCTTCCCCCGGCCGGCCCGTCCTGGGGCTCCTCCCGGGGCCGGGGGAGCGGGCAGGCTCGGCCGGAGGCACCGTGGTGTCACTCGTACGAGTGAGGCGGGCCGGAACCACCGGTTGCCGCCGGAGCCCCCGGTATTCCCGGAACACACGTGCGTACTGGCATGCTTGACGGGGTAACCGCACGCATCGTGCCGTGCACCCGCGGTGCGTGATCCTTCTGTACGTTCTTCGTGACCCCGCCCGCCCCGCCCGACCCGCCGAACCAGGAGCCACGGCCACGTGACGCCCGCGAGCAGCCCCATGCAGCACGGCCAGTCCCCGCTGCGCACCGTGCAGGTGCTCGGCGGCGGCAACGCGGGCAGCAGTGTCCACGTGCGCTCCCTGGCCGCGGGGCTCGTGGCCCGGGGGGTGAAGGTCACGGTGTGCGCCCCCCTGGACGCCGCCCGCGCCTACGACTTCGCCGCCGTCGGCGCCCACCACGTGCACGTGCCCCGCAGCAGCGACCCGGCCGCCGTCAGCGCGCTGCGGGCGGTCTGCGCGGGCGCCGACCTGGTGCACGCGCACGGGCTGCACGCGTCCTTCCGCACGGCGCTCGCGCTGAGCGGCAAGCACGTTCCGTACGTCGTGACCTGGCACAACCGCGCGCACGCCGACGGCGCCCGCGGCCACCTGCTGCGCCTGCTGGAGCGGCGCGCGGCCCGGGCCGCCACCGTCGTGCTGGGGACCACCTCCTGCCTCGTCGACGTGGCACGCCGCACGGGTGCCCGGGACGCCCGCCTGGCCGCCGTCGCCGTGCCCCGGCCGCCCCGGGCGGACGAAGGCGCCGACGCCGAGGACCGGCACGCCAAGCTCCGGGCCGACCTCGGTGCCATGGACCGTCCGCTGCTGGTGAGCGCGGGCGCCCTCGACGGACACCGGGGGCACGACGTCCTGCTGGACGCCTCGCGCGCGTGGCGCCGCCTCGACCCGGTGCCGCTCGTCGCCGTCGCGGGGGAGGGGCCGCTGCGCGGCGAATTCCAGAGCCGCATCGACCGCGAGCACCTGCCGGTGCGCCTTCTCGGGCGGCGCGACGACGTCCCCGACCTGCTCGGCGCCGCCGACCTGGCGCTGCTGCCGGGCAGCCGGGAGGCGCGGTCCGTGCTCGCGCAGGAGGCCCTCCACGCGCGCGTGCCGCTCGTCGCCGCCAATGCCTGCGGCATGCGCGAACTCGTCGGCGACGCCGCCGTCCTCGTGCCGCGCGCCAGGGCCGACGCGCTGGCGCGGGCCGTCGTCCGGCTGCTGGACAACCCCGCGCGCCGCGACGTGCTCGCCGAGAGGGGCGCCCGGCAGGCGGCCACCTGGCCGACGGAGGACGAAACGGTTGCCCAGGTGCTCAGCGTCTACGACGAGCTGACCCGGCCCGCGCCGCTGCTCTGAGCGCGGCCGGCCCCCTCTCAGGCCTGCTGGGCGACATGCCGGCGGGCGCGCAGGGCCAGGCTCAGGGTCAGGACGGTCCCCGGGTCCTCCAGGTCGGTGCCGAGCAGGTCGCCGATGCGGGCCAGGCGGTTGTAGAGCGTCTGCCGGTTCAGGTGCAGTTCGCGGGCCGTCTCCGCCTTGCGGCCCGCGTGGGCGAGATACGTCTCCAGGGTGGGCAGCAGCGGCGGCTTCGCCCGGTGGTCGTGGTCGCGCAGCGGGCCGATCGCCCGCTCCACGAACGCCGCGAGGTCGGGTTGGTCCCGCAGCCGCCACAGCAGCAGGTCGATGTCCAGCCGCCGGGCGTCGTACCAGGGGCGGTCCGCCAGGCCCTGCGCCGCGGTCGCGGTCTCCGCCGCGTGCCGCAGCCCCGCCGACGCCGCCGCCCAGCCGCCGGCCACCCCGACGACCACGACGGGCGGCCGGGCGCCCGGCCGCTGCATGCCCGCGCGCTCCACCCCGGCCCGCAGCGCCGCCGCGACCCGGGCCGCGAGCGCCGCCCGGTCCGACTCCGACCGCATGCCCAGCAGCAGCGGCACCCGCCCCTCCACCGGCCGCACGCCCAGCAGCACCGGCACACCCACCGAGGCCAGTTCCTCCGCCACCGCGCGGGCCAGGACCGCCCACCCGCCGCCCGGGTGCAGCGCGTCCCCGAGCCGCATCACCACCGGCAGCAGCGGGCCCGTGCCCGGCCGGAACCCCAGCACCCGTGCCTGCGCCGGCGCGTCCTGGGCCGGTATGCGGCCCTCGGCGAGGTCGGTCAGGAAGTCGCCGCGTCCGCGCGCCGCCAGCTCCTCCTCCTGGCGGGCCTGCATCAGCACCACGGCGAGGATGCCCGCCGCCCGCTCGGCCGCCATCCGGTGCACCGGCGCGAGCGGCGCGCGCACCGGCAGCAGCACCAGGCGGGCCCGCACCGCACCGCTGCCCGGACCGCCGCCCGGCACGTCCACCAGCACCGAACCGGCGGGCGGCGGCGCGTCCTTGTGCGGGCAGCGCAGCCCCTCCCACACCTGGAGCGGCTCGGCGCCCTCGGGGCCCGAGCCGGCCGCGTACAGGAGTCCGCCGTCCGTGGTCTCCAGGAAGACGGGGTTGTCGCTGAAGTCGGCCAGGATGCCGAGCACCTGGGGCACTCCGCCGCCGCCCAGCAGGGCCTGTGTGCAGCGCCGGTGCACCTCTTCGGCGCGCTGGAGCAGCGCGTAGTGGCCGTTGACGATCTCGGTGTGGATCTCCTCGGTGACCGTCACGAACGGCACCTCGCGGTGGAGCTGGACCAGTGGCAGCCCGGCCGCCCGCGCCGTGTCGACGAGCGCGGCGGGCAGCCGCGTGAACCGGGGGCCCAGCTCCACGACGAGGGCCGCGATGCCGCGCTCGGCCAGGGTGCGGACGAAGGCGCGCTGCTCGGCGGGGCGGGTGCCGAGACCGTAACCCGTGGTCAGCAGCAGTTCGCCGCCCTTGAGGAGCGACGCGATGTTGGGCACCTCGCCCGCGTGCACCCAGCGCACCGCCCCGTCCAGCCGGTCGGCGCCCGCCACGGTCTCGGGCAGGCCGCTGCGCAGCCCGGGCAGGTCGAGTGCCCGCCGCACGGTGATCCCCGCGCCGTGGGTGCCGAATCCGCTGTCCCTGCCGCTGCCCATGTGCCGGACGCTACCCGCGCGCACACCCCCACGACACTCGCGCCCGCCACGAAGATCACGGCCGGCGGTGAACGGCGGTCCGGCCACGCGCGCGTGCGGCGACAGGTGCCGCGCGCCGCACAGACATGCGGCCACGCGCGTACGTACGCACGCGCGTGGCCGGACGGGAGGGGAGGACGGGTGGCCGGTTCCCGGGGCGGGCCTCAGCCGCCGTAGGCGCCCGAGGCCGTCAGGCGCAGGGCCGTGTCGATCAGGGGCACGTGGCTGAAGGCCTGCGGGAAGTTGCCGACCTGGCGCTTGAGGTGCGGGTCCCACTCCTCCGCGAGCAGACCGAGGTCGTTGCGCAGGGCCAGCAGCTTCTCGAAGAGCCGGCGGGCCTCGTCCACCCGGCCGATCATCGCCAGGTCGTCGGCCATCCAGAACGAGCAGGCCAGGAAGGCGCCCTCGTCGCCGGGCAGGCCGTCGACGCCCGCGTTGTCGCCCTCGGTCGGGTAGCGCAGGATGAAGCCGTCGGGCGTGGACAGCTCCCTCTGGATCGCCTCGATGGTGCCGATGACGCGCTTGTCGTCCGGCGGCAGGAAGCCCATCTGCGGGATCAGCAGCAGTGAGGCGTCCAGTTCCTTCGAGCCGTACGACTGCGTGAACGTGTTGCGTTCCTTGTCGTAGCCCTTCTCGCACACGTCCCGGTGGATGTCGTCGCGCATCCGCTTGAAGTCCTCCAGCGGGCCGTCGGCGTCGCCGGACTCGATCAGCTTGATGGTGCGGTCGACGGCGACCCAGGCCATCACCTTGGAGTGCACGAAGTGGCGGCGCGGCCCGCGCACCTCCCAGATGCCCTCGTCCGGCTCCTGCCAGTGCTTCTCCAGGTAGCGGATCAGCTTGAGCTGGAGCAGTGAGGCGTAGTCGTTGCGGGCCAGGCCCGTCATGTGGGCCAGGTGCAGCGCCTCGGTGACCTCGCCGTACACGTCGAGCTGGAGCTGGTGCGCGGCGCCGTTGCCGACCCGGACCGGCGCGGAGTTCTCGTAGCCGGGCAGCCAGTCCAGCTCCGCCTCGCCGAGCTCGCGCTCACCGGCGATGCCGTACATGATCTGCAGGTTCTCCGGGTCGCCCGCGACCGCGCGCAGCAGCCACTCGCGCCAGGCGCGGGCCTCCTCGCGGTAGCCGGTGCGCAGCAGCGACGACAGGGTGATCGCCGCGTCCCGCAGCCACGTG
>DASTDN010000593.1:0-2739 GCA_035710365.1 Streptomyces sp.
TCTTCCCGTGCTTCCGATTGGCTGGCTGGAGGTCCCCGTCACTGATCCGTTGGCGGATCGTCGCCGACTTCGGGACGCAAAGGTGCCAAAGGCCGAGTCTAACGGGGTGAGGGTGTCCGACTGCGCCCGTGGGGTTCGCCGGCGGTCTCAGAGGAGGAACGCCGGTGTCGCCACGGGCAGCGTGAACCGGAACTCGGCGCCCCCGCCGGGGGCGCGGCCGACCGTGATGGTGCCGCCGTGGGCCTCGACGATGCCCTTGACGATGTACAGCCCGAGGCCGGTGCCGCCGCGCTTGCTGCCCCGCCAGAAGCGGGTGAAGACGCGGTTCATGGACTCCTCCGGGATGCCGGGGCCCTCGTCGCTCACGGTGACCGACGTGGCGGTGTTCTCGGCGTGCTCGGCGGGCTCGCCCTCGCGGGGGAGGGTGGTGGCCGCGATGTCGATGGTGACGGTTCCCTCGCCGTGCCGCACGGCGTTCTCCAGCAGGTTGCTGAGCACCTGGTCGATCTTGTCGGGGTCGGCCCACAGGCCGGGCAGCGGCTGTTCGACACGGAGCAGGAACCGGTCGGCGCACAGTCCGGCGGCGACGTACGCCTGGATGTGGCGGCCGACGGCGGCGCCGATGTCGACGGGCTGGCGGCGCAGCTCCAGCCGCCCGGAGTCGATGCGGGAGATGTCGAGGAGTTCGGCGATGAGGCGGGTGACGCGGTCGGCGTCGGCGTCGACGGTCTCCAGCATCAGCCGTTTCTGGTCGTCGGTGAACCGTTCCCACTTGGCGAGCAGGGTGGCGGTGAAGCCCTTGACGGAGGTGAGCGGGGAGCGCAGTTCGTGGGCGACGGTGGCGATCAGCTCGGCGTGGCTGCGCTCGGTGCGGCGGCGGGCCTCGGTGTCGCGCAGGGTGACGACGACGCGGTGGACCGGGCCGGTGGGCTCGGTGCGTACGTAGCGCGCGGTGACGAGGACTTCGCGGCCGCCGGGCAGTAAGAGGTTCCGCTCGGGCTGCCGGGTGCGGATGGCGAGGCCGCCGTAGGGGTCGGTGAGCTGCCACCAGCGCCGGCTCTCCAGGTCCTCCAGCGGGAGGGCCTTCTCCAGCGGCAGGCCGAGGACGTCGGCGGCGCGGACGGCGGCGATGCGTTCTGCGGCGGCGTTGCAGCAGATGACCCGGCCGTGTTCGTCGGCGACGACGAGGCCGTCGGGCAGGTCGTCGGGGTCGATGCCGGGCCCGGCGGGTTCACCGGGCCGGGGCGCGGGTGGATGCCGCCGCGCCGTCCGGGCCCCCGGTGCGCTGCTCGTGCCGACGCTCATCCCCGTATCCCACCTCTCGGAAGCCATGGGAGGTGCCTCTGGGCTGGTCACCCTACTAGCTCTCGGTGACGGAACGGCACCCTGCGGCGGCGCGCTGTGCACGGGCCGAGGCGTACAGGCACACGGCTGCCGCGGTGGCGAGGTTGAGGCTCTCGGCCCGCCCGTGGATGGGGACGCGGACGACGGCGTCGGCGAGGGCCCGGGTCTCCTCGGGCAGGCCCCAGGCCTCGTTGCCGAACAGCCATGCGGTGGGGCCGCCCATGGTGCCCCGGTCGAGTTCGTCGTCGAGGTCGCGGTCGCCGGCGCCGTCGGCGGCGAGGACCCGCACCCCGGCCTCCCTGAGCCGCGCGACGGCCTCCTCCACGGGGACACCGACGGCGACCGGCAGGTGGAAGTGGGAGCCGACGGAGGCCCGCACGGCCTTGGGGTTGTACAGGTCGACGGAGGCGTCGGTGAGGACGACGGCGTCGGCCCCGGCGGCGTCGGCGCAGCGCAGGACGGTGCCCGCGTTGCCGGGGTCGCGGACGTGGGCGAGGACCGCGACGAGGCGGGGGCGGGCCGCGACGACGTCCGCGAAGGGCGTGTCGAGGAACCGGCAGATCCCGACGATGCCCTGCGGGGTGACGGTGGTGGAGATGTCGGCGACGACCTGTTCGGCGGCGAGGTGCACGCGCGCCCCGGCCTCGCGGGCGTCCCCCACGATGTGGGCGTACCTCTCGGCGGCCTCGACGGTGGCGAACAGTTCGACGAGGGTGTCCCCGGACCGGGCCGCCTCCCGCACGGCCTGCGGCCCCTCCGCCAGGAACAGCCGCTCCCTGCTGCGGACGTTCCGCTTGGCCAGCCGCCGCGCGGCGAGGACCCGGGGGGACCGGGGGGAGATCGGCTCGGGGGCGGCGGGACGCATGCGATTCTTCACCTTCACGGGTAACGGGGCGCCGGGTGCGGGTAGCGCCCGTCAGGGGTGCGGGGACCGCGCGGCCGGCCACATCGGCCCCGCGGCGGAGAGCCGCACCGGGCAACGACAGGACCCGCAGGTTCGCAACCTGCGGGTCCCGTCACGACGGCTCAGGGCCGGCGCGGCGTCACGCGGCCTTCGGCGCGTTGACGTCGCTCGGCAGGGCCTTCTGCGCGACCTCGACGAGCGCGGCGAACGCGTTCGCGTCGTTCACGGCGAGCTCGGCGAGGATCTTGCGGTCGACCTCGACGTTGGCGGCCTTCAGACCCTGGATGAAGCGGTTGTAGGTCATGCCGTTGGCGCGGGCCGCGGCGTTGATGCGCTGGATCCAGAGCTGGCGGAAGTCGCCCTTGCGCTTCTTGCGGTCGTTGTAGTTGTAGACCAGCGAGTGGGTGACCTGCTCCTTGGCCTTGCGGTACAGGCGCGAACGCTGACCGCGGTAGCCGGAGGCCTGCTCGAGGATCGCCCGGCGCTTCTTG
>DASTDN010000594.1:0-20244 GCA_035710365.1 Streptomyces sp.
CCGAGCGGTACGCGGCCGACGGCCCCGGCGTCTACGCCTTCTCCCGCACCGACACCAGGACCCGCACCGAGTACGTCGTCGCCCTCAACAACGCCGGCGACGCCAAGGAGGCGACCTTCGCGACGGGCTCGGCACGCACCGCGTTCCGCGGCATCCACGGCACCGGCACGACCGTGACCTCGGACGACGACAAGAAGATCACCGTCACCGTGCCCGCCCGGTCGGCGATCGTGCTGAAGGCCGCCGCGCCGCGGCCGGAGCCGGCCACCAGTCCGTCCCTCACCCTGAGGGCCCCGGCGGCGGGCGCCACCGGCACCGTCGACGTCACCGCCGACACCGCCGAGGGCAACCGCGTCGTCTTCGCCGCGCAGACCGGCGACGCCGCGTGGGAGATCCTCGGCTCCGCCGACCACGCCCCGTACAAGGTCACCCACACCATCGGCGGGGACGTACCGGCCGGAACCGCCCTGCGCTACAAGGCCGTCGTGATCGACCCGGCGGGCCGCACCCGGAGCGCCACCGACAGCGGCAGCACCGGCACGCCCGCCGCGGAGGAGCCGCCCACCGCGGCCTCCCGCGACCACGTGGTCGTCCACTACCGGCGCGAGGACGGGGACTACCAGGACTGGGGCCTGTACGCGTGGGGCGACCTCGCCGACGGCGAGGCCACCGACTGGCCCGCCGGCCACCCCTTCACCGGCCGCGACGCCTACGGCGCCTTCGCGTACGTCAAGCTGAAGCCCGGCGCGTCGGACGTCGGCTTCCTCGTCGTCGACAAGGACGGCACCAAGGACGTCTCCACCGACCGCACCATCGACGTCACCGAGTCGGGCGAGGTGTGGATCGAGCAGGGCGAGGAGACCGTACGGACCGAACGGCCCGAGTACCCGGCGCAGGACAGGACGAAGGCCGTCCTGCACTACCACCGGGCCGACGGCGACTACGACGGCTGGGGCCTGCACACCTGGACGGGCGCCGCGGACCCCACCGAGTGGTCGAGCCCGCTTCAACCGGTGAGCACCGACGCGTACGGCGCCGTCTTCGAGGTGCCGCTCGCCGAGGGCGCCACCAGCCTCGGCTACATCCTCCACAAGGGCGACACGAAGGACCTCCCCACCGACCAGTCCCTCGACCTCACCGCGAACGGCCATGAGGTGTGGCTGCTGAGCGGCCGGGAGAAGTACCTGCTGCCGCAGCCTGCGGGCTCCGCCGCGGCCGTCGACCTCAGCACCTCCAAGGCGGTCTGGATCGACCGGGACACCGTCGCGTGGAACGGTTCGGAGGGCGCCGCCTCCACCCAGGTGCTGTACTCGCCGAGCGGTTCCGTGAAGGCCGCGGACGGCGTGCTGACCCCCGGGGACGACGCCCGCTGGCTGCGGCTGAGGCCGTCGGCCCTGACCGACGCGCAGAAGGAGAAGTTCCCGCACCTGAAGGACCACCGGGCGTTCTCCGTCGACCCACGCGACCGGGACCGGGTGCGCGAGGCCCTGCGCGGGCAGGTCGTCGCCGCCCAGCACGCGGCGAACGGGGCGGTCCTCGCCGCCACGGGCGTACAGCTCGCCGGTGTCCTGGACGACCTGTACGACGGGACGGACGCCCGCCTCGGGCCGGTCTTCCGCCACGGCCGGCCCACCCTCTCCGTGTGGGCGCCCACCGCGCGGTCCGTGCGGCTGGAGATCGGCCGCTCCACCGTCGCGATGAAGCGTGACGCCACCACCGGCGTCTGGTCGGTGACGGGCCCGGCGTCCTGGAAGGACGAGCCGTACCGGTACGCCGTCACGGTGTGGGCGCCCAGCGTCCGCGAGGTCGTCACCAACAAGGTCACCGACCCCTACTCGGTCGCCCTCACCGCCGACTCCGAGCGCAGCCTCGTGACCGACCTGCGGGACAGGGCCCTCGCCCCGGGCGGCTGGGCGGACCTGAAGAAGCCGGCGGCCGTCCCGCTGCGGGACGCCCAGATCCAGGAACTGCACGTCCGGGACTTCTCCGTCGCGGACCGGACCGCGGAGAACCGCGGCACCTACCTCGCCTTCGCCGACCGCGACAGCGACGGCAGCAGGCACCTCAGGAAACTCGCCCGGGCGGGCACCTCGTACGTGCACCTGCTGCCCGTCTTCGGCATCGCCACGATCCCCGAGAAGAAGGCGGACCGGGCGACCGCCGACTGCGACCTCGCCTCCTACCCGGCGGACTCGGACGAGCAGCAGAAGTGCGTCACGAGGGCCGCCCCCAAGGACGCCTACAACTGGGGCTACGACCCGTACCACTACACGGTCCCGGAAGGCTCCTACGCCACCGACCCCGACGGCACGGACCGCACCGTCGAGTTCCGCGAGATGGTCAAGGCGCTCAACGAGGACGGCCTGCGGGTCGTCATGGACGTCGTCTACAACCACACCGCGGCCGGCGGCCAGGCCGGCACGAGCGTCCTCGACCGGATCGTGCCCGGCTACTACCAGCGCCTCCTCGCCGACGGCTCCGTCGCGAACAGCACCTGCTGCGCGAACACCGCCACCGAGAACGCCATGATGGGCAAGCTCGTGGTCGACTCGGTCGTCACCTGGGCCAGGGAGTACAAGGTCGACGGCTTCCGCTTCGACCTCATGGGCCACCACCCGAAGGCCAACATCCTGGCCGTGCGCAAGGCCCTTGACGCCCTGACCCCCGGCAAGGACGGCGTCGACGGCAAGAAGATCATCCTGTACGGGGAGGGCTGGAACTTCGGCGAGGTCGCCGACGACGCCCGCTTCACCCAGGCCACCCAGAAGAACATGGCGGGCACCGGCATCGCCACCTTCTCCGACCGGGCCCGGGACGCGGTGCGCGGCGGCGGCCCCTTCGACGAGGACCCCGGGGTGCAGGGCTTCGCCTCCGGTCTGTACACCGACCCCAACTCCTCGAAGGGCAACGGCACCGAGGCCGAGCAGAAGGCCCGCCTGCTGCACTACCAGGACCTCATCAAGGTCGGCCTGTCCGGCAACCTCGCCCGCTACCGTTTCACCGGCACCGGCGGCAAGGAGGTCACGGGCTCCGAGGTCGACTACAACGGCGCCCCGGCCGGTTACGCCGACGCCCCCGGCGACGCCCTCGCCTACGCCGACGCGCACGACAACGAGTCGCTGTTCGACGCCCTCGCCTTCAAACTGCCGAAGGACACCCCGGCCTCCGACCGGGCCCGGATGCAGGTCCTGGCGATGGCCACGGCCGCCCTCTCGCAGGGCCCGGCCCTCTCCCAGGCAGGCAGCGACCTGCTGCGCTCGAAGTCCCTGGACCGCAACTCCTACGACAGCGGCGACTGGTTCAACGCCCTGCACTGGAACTGCGCCGACGGCAACGGCTTCGGCCGCGGCCTGCCCCCGGCGGCCGACAACGAGTCCAAATGGCCCTACGCCAAGCCGCTGCTGACGACGGTCGCGGTGGGCTGCGAGCAGATCGAGGGCGCCTCGGCCGCCTACCGGGACCTGCTGAGAATCCGTACCTCGGAGTCCGCGTTCTCCCTCGCCACCACGGAACAGGTGCAGGCCGCGCTGTCCTTCCCGCTGTCCGGGAAGGACGAGACGCCCGGCGTCATCACCATGCGGCTCGGTGACCTCGTCGTCGTCTTCAACGCGACGCCCGGGACACGCGAGCAGCGCGTCGCGTCCCTCGCCGGGACGGCCCACCGCCTGCACCCCGTGCAGGCGTCCGGCACCGACCCGGTGGTGAAGAAGGCGGCGTACGACACCGGCAGCGGCACCTTCCGCGTACCGGCGAGGACGGTGGCCGTCTTCACCCGCTGACGACCGCCGGGGCGCCGACGACGGCTGGCCGGATCACGCACGGCCGACGGGGCCACCCACGCATAGGGTGGCCCCGTTGCCGTGGAACAGGAGTGCCAGTGCCGCAGATCACCGTCGACTACTCGGACCGGCTGGCGGACGATTTCGACCGTCCGGGCTTCGCGCAGGCGTTGCACGCCGCCGCCTTCGAGATCGCCGCCGCCAAACCGGCGGCGTGCAAGACGCAGTTCCGCAGGACCGAGGAGACCACGGTCGGCCCGGACACCGACGGCCACGCCGTCGTGCACGTCGTGCTGGCCCTCGCCCCCGGCCGTACCCCCGGCACCAAGGCCCGCCTCACCACGGCCGTCGTGGACCTGCTCAGGCGGTACGTGAAGCCCGCCGGCGGGCTCGCCCTGCACCTGTCGGCCGAGGTGCGCGACCTCGACGCCTCGTACCGCAAGTTCGAGGCGTGACCCGGTCCGCGGTCAGGACGCCAGGGCGGTCAGCCGGGACGCCAGACCGGTGAAGGGGCCGTCGGCCGGCTCGTCCTTCAGCACCCGGCGCAGCAGCGCGCCCAGCTCCTCGTCGTAGGCGGCGCTGACGGCCGCGAGCGCGGCGAAGTCGTGCACGAGCTGGACCTCCAGCTCGGCACGCGGAATGCGCCGGCCGTCCAGCCAGATCAGCGCCGTCGACTCCACGAGCGAGATCCAGGACCGTATGACCAGCTCCAGGCGGGCGGGCGGCTCGGCCACCCGCAGATGCGCGAGGATCTGGTCGTACGCCGCCTGCCGCACGGAGTCGACGAGCGCGTTCGTGGCCGAGGAACCGGCGGCCTGGCCGCCCCGCATCAGGGCGGCGAACCCGGGGCCGCGGTCGTCCACGAAGTCGAAGACGCGCCGCATCACCCGCAGCAGCCGCACCCCCAGCGGGCCCTCCTCCGGTTCGACGAAGCGGGCCGCCAGATCGTCCGAGGCACGCTGCAACGCGGCCTCGTACAGGCTGAGTTTGCCGGGGAAGTAGTGGTAGACCAGCGGGCGCGAGATGCCCGCGGCCGAGGCGATCTCGTCGACGGACACCTCGTCGGGCGAACGGCGGCTGAACAGGTCGAGGGCGACGCCGATCAACTGCTGCCGCCGCTCCTCGACTCCCCATCTGCGGCGAACCCCGGTAGTCATACGAACACCTTACCGATCGAAACCGGCCGCGAACGGGGCCGTTCCGGCAGGGGCGTTCCACGGGGCGCCTGCCGGAACCCTCGCCGCCCCCGCCGGGGAGCGGGGACGGCGGAGCGGCCGCCGCACGGTCCCGTCAGCCGAGGCCGCGGATCGTCCGGCCGTCCCGCAGCGTCCCCTTCAGGCCCGCCCGCGCACCCTGCTTCGCCCGCACCACCAGCAGACGGCCGCGCGCGGACCCTTCCACGGCACCGGTCGTACGGACCGACTTGGTGTCCTCGCTGCCCGCCGCCAGCAGGTACCAGTGGCCGGCCGGCGACTTCCACAGCACGCCCGCGAGGACGTGCGGATCCTTCACGCCGCACGCCGTGACGTTCTCCGCCCGCGCGGCCACCGTTCCGGCGGGCCCGTCCGGCGCCCGGAACTGCGCCAGCACCCGCTCGCCGCCGCCCCGCCACGTCTCCGCGCGCGTGCACACCCACGCGGCCCGGCCGCCCTCGTCGGGCAGCCGCTGCTCCGCGAACACCCAGGTGTTCACGCTGCGCACGCCCGTCGAACGCACCGCGTCCAGCGAGCAGGCGTACGGCGCCCAGGCACGCAGTTCCTCCGCGCCCGCGGTGTCCGTGACCGAGCCGGGCCGGCCGGCGGTGAGCCGGGCCGGGACCAGTTCCCCGAGGTCGGACAGCACGTGCGTGGCGGTGCCGTCGGTCACCCGGAGCACCTGCCAGGACCTGCACGGGCCCGCCGGCCGGGCGGCCGGGGAGGCCAGTGGAGCCGTCACACCCCCGGTGATCGTCAGCTTCCGCTCCGGGGCGTCCGGCTTCGCGAGGTCCCGGACGGCCGCCCCCTTCACCCAGGGCGCCATCAGATAGCGGACGTTGCCGTCGGCGCGCTCCAGCACCACCGCGTTGGCGTCCGCCGCGCCCGCGCCGTCGACCCGCGCGAAGTCGAGCGCGGCGCCCTGCGTGCCGTCCGCCGGTTCGGCGTACCGGGCGATGCGCAGGCCGTCGTACAGGACCACGACACGCGCGCGGCCCACCTCGCCCGCGTACAGCAGCCGGGGCGGTCCGGACGGACCGCCGGAGGGCGTGCCGGGCGTCGCCGTCACCCGCACCGTCCCGCCGGGGCGGGCCCACACGGCGAGGGCGCGGCGCAGCAGCGCCTTGTCGCGGACGAGGGCGCCCCGCGCGGGCCACACGGAGAAGTCGGTGCGCGCGGACGTCTGCCACGCGGCGGGCGCGACCTTCGTCAGCTTCCCCGGGTCGAGCGCCGCCTCGGCGGCGGGGTTGCGCGCGTACGGGGGAGCCGCCGCGCCGTCCGGGCTCCAGGCGTCTCCGGGCATGCCGAGCAGCACCCCGCACACCAGCAGCGCGGCCCCGGCGGCGAGTGCCGCCTTCATGTGCTGCCTGCGCCGCATCAGGTCGGTGGGCCGGGCCTGGAGGGAACAGGCGTCGAACTCGGGGGACTGCAGCAGCGCGTACCGTTCGGGCATCTCGTCGGCCGCGCGCAGCGCCTCGGCGACGTCGGCGACGCCCGCCTCGGCCAGCACCTCGCGCACATGGCCCTCGGGCAGCTTCTCCAGGCCGCGCAGCACATAGGCGGCGCGGGCCGGGGCGGACAGCGCGGCCAACTGCCGGTCCAGGGCGAGTTCGTCGGCGCCGCCCGACCGGGGGAACACCTTGAGGCCCCACGTCTGCGGCAGCAGCGGCGGCAGGTGGGAGCGCCGCGGGAGCACCCGGTGGCGGTAGGGCAGGTCCGCCTCCAGCGCCGTGCGCAGCACCCGCAGCCGGACCAGGGCGTACCCCGGGTCGTTGCGGCCGGCGGGCTGGGCGGGGACGAGGGGCGCGGGCGTCCGGCCGCGCGGCAGGGCGCGCTGGGTCAGGGCGTGCGCGGTCAGGACGCGCCTGTTGCGGCCCAGGCGGGGCGGCAGCACGAGGTAGGCGAGCCGGACCAGCCGGGGGTAGTGCTCGACGAGCGCGGCCTCGGCCTGTTCGACGTCCACGACGTGATCGGCGGGCGAGGGATCGGGGTGCGGGGCGACATCCGGTGACTGCACGATCAGCAGAACGAGCGAATCGTTGGATGGTCACTTCACGCCTGCGGGCCGTCCGCGCACCGCCCGGACCCGGGGGCCGGTGACTTCAGGTGGCCGGGGTGTCCCCGGGGGCGGTCAGCAGGCGGGCGTAGTTCGCCATCGACCGCTGGTAGCGCGGCAGATGCGGCGCGAGGGCGCCCAGGACGAGCGAGAGGCCCTCCCGGTCGCGGCCGAGGCTCGACAGGCACAGCGCGAGCGTCGCGCGGACCGCGTCGTCCAGTTCGTCCGGCCCGGCGGCCAGCTCCGGCGTCAGCAGGTCGGCGCCCTCCTGCGCCCGGCCGGTATTCCGCAGCGAGCTGGCCAACTGGATCTTCGTACGGCGTGCCCGGTACGGGCTCCGCTCGCCGAGGCCGCGGGCCAGCGCCTCCCGGTACAGCTCGACGGCCCGGCCGGAGTGGCCCGTCGAATCCCAGGCGCAGGCCTGCTCGAACGGGCCGAGCGGGCTGTCCGCGGGCAGTTCGGCGACGAGCGCGTCGATCGCCGCACGGAACTCGGCGGCCCGGTCCTCGCCGTACTCGTCGAAGGACGCCCAGACGGCGGCCACGCGTTCTTCCCAGTCCTGGTCCACCGCCCCACCTTCGCACGGCGGGGCGGGGCGGGGCACGGGTTTTCGGCGGCGGCACCGGAGGCGTTCAGGCCCCTGGGGAATCGCCGGGCGTTCCGGGAGCCGGCGTGAGGACCCTCGCCTCCGCCTCCGGAGCGAGGCCCAGGCGCGGCCGGTCCGGGCGCTGCGGCGCCGTCCCGCCGATGCCCCGCAGCCACGCCCAGGTGTCGGCGACGGTGTGGTCGACGGGCCGGCAGCGCAGCCCCGCCGCGACAGCCCGGGAGACGTCCGCGGCGTGCAGCGCGTCGTGCATGTCGCTGCCCGGCGGCACCCACACCGGCAGCTCCGTCCACGGTTCGACGCCCGCCGCGAGGATCGCCTCCGGCGCGGTCCAGCGCAGTTCCGCCCCGCCCCCGGTCACCCGGGCACAGGCCTCCAGCAGCTCACCCGTCGTCGTGTGCCCCTGAGGGCTCATCAGGTTGAACGGCCCGCCCAGCCCCGCCCGCGCCGCGCCGAGGATCCACTCGGCGAGGTCGCGCACGTCCACGTACTGCAGCGGCAGGTCACGCGGCCCCGGTGCCAGGACCGGGCCGCCGCGCGCCATCCGGGTCAGCCACCAGGGCAGCCGCCCCACGTTCTCGTGCGGGCCGAGCAGCAGCCCGGCCCTGACCAGCAGCGCGCGGTCCGGGCCGAAGGCCTCCAGCGCGGCCAGCTCACCGCCCCGCTTGTCCCGCGCGTAGTCGGTGCGGTCCGCGTCCGCCGAGGCGCCCTCGACCACCGGGGCGTCCTCGCCGTACCCGGCGGGCGGCGCCCAGGCGTACACCGAGCAGCTCGACACGTACACGTACCGCCCGGCACGGTCCCGCAGCAGCCGTGCCGCGTCCCGCACCGCGTACGGCGCCGCCGACCAGGTGTCGACCACGACGTCCCACCGCGCGCCGTCCGCCGCGAGGGCGGCGAGCCCGCCCGGCGCGGTGCGGTCGCCGTGCAGCGGCCGCACCCCCGGCGGGGCCGGGCGCCGCCCCCGGTTGAACACCGTCATGTCCCAGCCACGCCCCAGCGCCGCCTCCACGACGGCCCGTCCCGCGAACTCCGTACCACCCAGCACCAGAAGCCTCATACCGGTCACTGTGCCCGGCCCGGTCGCGGGAGGGAACGGGAATCTGCCGTGGGCAGAGATCAGCGGGCGGCCGTCGGCGGCACGTACCGGTAACCGACGCGCCGCACCGTCCGGATCGCCGTACGGTACTCGGCGCCCAGCTTGCGGCGCAGCCGGGCGACGTGGACGTCGACCGTGCGGCCGTCGCCCACGTGCCCGTACCCCCACACCGTGCTGACCAGCCGGTCCCGGCTGTGCACCTGGCCCGGGTGGGCCACGAGGTGGGCGAGTAGCTCGAACTCCAGGTAGGTGAGGTCGAGTTCCCGCCCGGCGACCTCGGCGGTGCGCCGGGCGGGGTCGACGCGGATGAGGGACGCGGCACCGCCGCCCCGGGCCGGCCCGTCCCCGTCCGGCCCGCCGGCACCGGCGTCCGGCCGGTCCGCGGCGGCCGGGTACGGCGGTCTTCCGGCGAGGGCGGTGAGGAACGACGGCTGCCGGTCGGCCGGGACGAGCACCAGGTAGCCGATCATCGGGGGCCGGCCCGGCAGCGTGGGCAGGGCGTGCGGCGGGGCGGGCAGCCAGGTCGCTCCCGGCGGCAGCAGGTCCGCCACGTCCGCGGTCTCGTCCCGGTCGACGGCCCGCAGCCGGTGCCGCGGTGAGCCGGGGGAGGGGACGGCCGGGGAGGGGCCGGGCAGGGCGGTGGACGGAGCAGGGGAAGGGGTCACCATGACAGGTCAGCTCTTTCGCGCGAGGAGTGCGTCGGGAAAGGGCGACGGCCGCGACTCGTGGTCGGGGGCGCCGCGGGACGTACGTCGTCCGCGCTGGCCGAAGGCCGGAGTACGGCGTTAGAGGGCCCGCGCGTTCACCGCGCGGCAACAGACCCGGTCGAAGTCGTGGTGCTGACGGGAAGGCCAGAAGGGCTCCAGGTCGCGGCGACCCGTCGCGGTGAACTTCCGGAAGCCGGTCATGCCCCCATTGAAGCAGACCCCCGTTTCCGGCGGCAGCCGTCTCTCACCCACCGGACGCCCCGCCCGCCGCCGTGAACACGACGACGAGGTGGCGCCCCGCGCCCGCCACGAGGGTCGGGGGGAGGGGTTCCGCGTACGGATGGGCACGACGGGCCGCGTGTGCCGTGAGTGCCGTGTGCGGACTCGGCGGCCGTGCGGATGCGCCCCACGTGCCGCGCGCGGACGCGGTGGAGCCGCCCGGCGGGCGACCGCCGGGCCGCCGCCCGTGCGGCGACCCCGTGTCACGCCCCGGCTTCCCGCCCTCCGGGCCGGGACAGGGCGTCCCGTACGGCCTCGTCGGTGCGGGCCACGACCGCCGTGCCGTCGTCGGCGGTGATGATGGGCCGCTGGATCAGTTTCGGGTGCTCGGCGAGTGCCGTGATCCAGCGCGCGCGTGACGTCTCGTCGCGCGGCCAGTCCTTGAGGCCGAGTTCCTTGGCCGCGGTCTCCTGGGTGCGGGTGATGTCCCACGGTTCGAGGCCGAGCCGGTCGAGTACGTCCCTGATCTCCCCCTCGCCGGGGACGTCCTCCAGGTACCGGCGGACGGTGTAGTCGGCGCCCTCGGCGTCGAGAAGCCGCACGGCGCTGCGGCACTTGGAACAGGCCGGATTGATCCAGATCTCCATGTGCCCCACGGTACGCCAAACCCCTGTCCCGACCACGTCACAGCACCCCCGAAAACCCCTCTGGCCAGCGGCTTTTGTCAGTGGGGGGCGGTAGAATGGAGGCACTGTTAGAGAGTGGCGCCGGGGCCGTCCGAGGCTCCGTCCGGCGCTCTCACCGCGACAGGAGGATGCCTGTGCCCGCTGCCGCACTGAAGGCGACGCCGCTGCCCACCCAGTCCACCGCGAAGCGTCCCGTCCTGCTCGACCTGCCCTACGCCCCCGTCCACAAGCGCCCGCTGCCGCCGGGCCGCCCCCGCGAGTGGTACATCACCCACAACCGCCGCCTGAAGGCGATGCGCCTCGCGATCGCCCTGCTCGACTCCGGCGTCTACGTTCCGGACCAGGCACGCAACGACACCATCCGCGAGGCGGCGGAACGGGTGGGCATCCACCCGCCGTCGGACACGACGTGCCACATGGTGCGGGCGCTGATGCGCTACTGCCGGTGACACGCTGACGGCACGGCCCGCCGACACTCCCAGGTGCCGGGCGCCCCAGGTGCGGGGGCGCCCGGCACCGCCGTCACCGGGCCTGCACGGGGGCCGCCGTCCCCGTTCCCCGTCGCGCTCCCCGGCCCCGCGCCAGCCACGGCCGGCCCGCACAGCCCGCACGGCCCGCACGGCCGCGTCAGAACGGCGGCCGGAAACCCGCGTACCCGAGCAGCACGATCACCGCGGCCATGCCCCCGAGCACCAGGGCGGCCGACAGCCAGGCCGGGCGCCGCCGAGCGCCGCCGCGGGGCCGCCGGGACCGGGTGGAGGACGGCTCGGGCCGGAAGGGCACCGGGCCGGGCGGGTTGTGCTTCCAGCGGGCCGCCAGCATCCGGGCCCGCGCCGAGGGCTCCTTGTGCTCGGCGCCGTCCGCCCACCTCAGGTCGTACTCGCGCTCCTGCTCGGAGTCGTCACTCGCGGCCATCTCAGCTCTCCCCGCCCCCGTCGTCCTGTTCCGCTCGGCTTCCATCATCCCTCCGCCCACCCCGCCACGACCACAGAGCGGGTGCGCGCACACGGCGAGGGCCCGCCACCCCGGCACGCGCGGACAGGCGCGGGCGGAACGGCGGGCCCTCGAAGAGCGGAGCGGCACACACCCCGGGCGGCGGACCCGGGAGGGCCGGTCACACGTCGAAGTAAGCTCGAACTACGACGGCACCTCTGCCATCAGCCATGAAGGCCTATCAGTGCGCTGACCAGCATGTTTGACCGTTGGTACGCTTTGGGTAACTCTGAAAACATTGGAAAGTCTTGCGGACTGATTGCGGACCGCCGTTCGTGACCGACAGCCGTTGCATACACAAGGCCTCCTCACCCGACTCCACCAGGTGAGGAGGCCTTTTGCGTTCCGCCCAATTCCACTGAGCAGACCACTGTGTCAGCCGAGGTCGTACTCCGACGACAGTTCACGGCCGGCGCCGAGGTAGTCGACGGCGTATTCGGTCGGCTCGCCATTCTGGTCACTGCCGGTGCCCATCGTTGAACGCTGCGAGGCTGAGCCTGGCGTGGGTGCGCTCACCCATCTCCGGTAGCTGTAGCTGGTCGGCGCCAGCCTCACGGAGGGCGTGCACAAGGCATGCCAGCTCCCCGGGTGTCATCATCTTCACGAGGGCTTGAGCCGCCTCAGCGGGCCGGCTGACCGGTACGGCTGCCGTCTCCTTCTGCCGTCGGCCCTGCTGCGCGGCGAAGGCTTCGGGGCCGAGGTGGGCGGAATCCTTGATGTTGAACCGCGGCCGCTCGGAGGTGATGGCCGCCTTCTCGGCTGCCTCCGCCTCCTGCCGGGAGTCGAACCACGTCACCGTGCGCTCGGAGGCCAGGGGATACCAGGTCTCGGCGGCATCGCGGGCATGCTGCTTGGCGCGGCGGTCCGGGTCGCGTGCGATGCCCAGGTAGAGCAGGGCTCCGCGGTGAGCGGTAAGTCCGCTGCCATGGTGGCACAGCTTCGCCGCCGCCGCGAAGCTGCCTCCCGGTGCGAGTCGCTCGAATGCGGGCACCAGGACCCGCTCGACTGCGACGCCGCCGGCTGAGGCGAACAGGGGTCCACGCAGGACCCCAGTCCCGACGCCGCAGGCTGCGGCCAGGAGTACTCACCAGTGAGTACCCCCCGCCCGCAGCGGGTCGACGCCGAGCCCGAACCGGACGTCGACCCGGACGTGCTCACCGAGCTGTGGGCGAACGCCAAGGCGGCCTGGTCGGCGCGCGACTTCCCCAAGTACGGCAGCCGCGAGTGGATCGCCCTCGGGCCCGACGACCCGCGGCGGCTCGCCGGCGCCCTCGAGGCCGCCGAGATGTGGCGCCGCTACGGCGACGAAGAAGAACTCGTCACCTGGCTGAAGAACCTCGGCCGCACGCCCAACCTCGTCGGGCACCGCACCCGCGCCTGTCTGTAAGCACCTAAATGGGGGCCACGGTTCCAAGGTTTCTTGGCCCCAGTAGCCGTCCGGCGGGGGCGTGCGGTGGCGTGATTCGCGCCCCTGTAGCAAGGTGATTTGGCCCCACTTCGATCGAGTGGTTCTGCTGGCCCGGATGGGGGGTGATGGCGGTAGTTTTGGAACCTCGGTGGACCTCCGCCTGCGCGCCCCCGACAGGTGCGTGGAGGATTGCCGACCCGACTCGACTCAGGTCACGGACCGCCCAGTGTCCGTGGCGGCTGGACGAGAGCGGGCGATGGCTCGGCCGGCACTGGGACTTGGCGTCTGGGCCCGAAACGGCTGCGGCCGGCCTCCCTTAAAGGAGGCCGGCCGCAGTTGTTCGTGCAGGTCAGCGGCGGCGCTTCTTCTGGCTCTGGGTGAACCGGTAGGACTCGGTTCCGGTCTCGATGATGTGTGCGTTGAAGGTGACCCGGTCAACGATCGCGGTGCAGAGCCGAGGGTCGGTGAAGGTCTGCTTCCACTCCGAGAACGGAGCGTTCGAGGCGATGGCGATGGCCCGCCTTTCCTCTCTCTCGGTGAAAATCTGGAACAGCAGTTTCGCTCCGGCCTTGTCCAGGTCGAGATAGCCGAACTCGTCCAGGCAGAGCAGGTCGACCCGCCCGTAGCGGGCGATGGTCCGGGTGAGCTTCTTCTCGTCGGCGGCCTCCGCGAGCTCGTTGACCAGGTTGACCGTGGTCGTGTAGCGGACGCGCAGGCCTGCCTCGGCCATGGCGGTTCCGATTCCGATCAGCAGGTGGGACTTGCCGGTGCCGGAGTCGCCGATCAGGCAGAGAGGCTGTCCGGCCTTGACCCAGGCAGGGTCCGACAGCGTTCCGAGGAGCTCGGGGGTCACGTTGGGGTTTTCCGTGAAGTCGAAGTCCTCCAGCCGTTTGGGGCGGGGGAAGTTGGCCTCTCTGACCAGCCGCAGCTTTCGCCGTTCCTCGCGTTCGGCGCACTCGGCTTCCAGCAGGTCGGCGAGGAAGTCTTTGTAACTGGAGCGCTGCCGGACGGCGTCGGCGGCCATCTCCTGGACCCGGCGGCGGATCGCCGGCAGGTGCAGGGACCGACATGCTTCGTCGATGGCGGTGTCCACGGCCTCTTCCGGACCTGTGCCGTGGCGGGGTGAGGGAACCTGGGCCTTGGTCTCGGTCGTGCTCATGCGGTGCCTCTCGGTCGACGGGTCAGGAGCTGGTCGTAGCGGGCAATGGTGGGCAGCGGCCGTTTGTCCTCGGGCAGCTGGGCCCGGCGGGCCGTCAGCGACACCACGCCGCTGGGCTCCACCCAGGGCGGCGGATCGCCCGCGTCGTCCAGGTCCTCAGGCCCGGGCGGGGCCTGAGCGGCCGACCTGCGGGCCTCGACGGTGACAACGTCCGCGCTGGTGGTGCCCGCCCTGATCGCTGCGGTCATGCCCCGCTCGACGGCGTCCGCGGGCATCCGCCGGTGCAGCAG
The DNA here is from genome assembly GCA_035710365.1 of Streptomyces sp. Classification (GTDB taxonomy): domain Bacteria; phylum Actinomycetota; class Actinomycetes; order Streptomycetales; family Streptomycetaceae; genus Streptomyces. The sequence continues at coordinate 14,194 of DASTDN010000594.1, forward strand.
CAGGACCTCGATCAGTGCCCGGGTCCCGGCCGCGTCGCCGTGAGCGATGCGGGCCGCGGCCCAGAACGCCTCATGGGTCTCGGTGAACGAACCGTTCTGCCGGGCAGCGACCAGCGCAGTTGATCCGGCCATCGCCCCGGGCTTGGCCAGCAGGATCTCCAGATAGTGGTCGAGTTCGTCGCGGAACTCGCCCCGGCGGGTCAGCCGCGGATGGCAGGCGACGACCTCCCGCCGCTCGAAAACGAGCAGTTCATTGCCTCGCAGCAACACCCGCACGTTCTGGCCGATGAAGCGGGCCGGCACCGAGTAGTGGCACTGCCGGACCGTGATCCGGCTGCTGCGGTCGACCTTCGGCGTCAGCGTGATGCCGCACTCGAACTCTTCCATCGACAGCGGGGCCAGCTGATCACTCTCCGCGAGGAAGCTGAAGCCGATGCTGGTCAGCCTTCCCGCCAGCATCCGCTCGTCCTCGGCCGCGTCGATCTCCGCGATCCGGGCATTCAGCTCCTTGAGCGTGGCGACCTCGGGGACCGGGACCAGATGCGTGCGCCGGAACCGGCCGCCCTCCTGCTCGACCCCGCCCTTCTCGTGGGCGCCGTCCTGGCCAGGAATGCAGTAGAAGGCCTCGAAGCGTAGTGAGCCCGGAAAGCGGTCCACCGCTCGGACTCCACCCGGCTGCGGCCGGTGCAGACACGGTTCACCGCCGGCTTGAGATTGTCGTAACGAATGTGCCGGGTCGGAACCCCACCCAGCACGTTGAACGCCTCGACATGCCCCTGCATGCAGGATTCCTGGGCCTCCGAGGCATAGACCCGGTGGACGGCCTTGCCCGAGTAGGACAACCGCATCGTGAACAGATGACACTTGACGACCTCACCGGCCAGGCGGACCCACACATCGGCGAAGTCCACCTCGGCCTCCTCACCAGGAAGATGGACCTGCGGGACCATGCCCTTCAAATGCCGTCGCCCCTCCAACACCTCCGCCTCGACCTGCGGCCGCCGGATCGAGACGTAGTCGCAGACCGACGAGTACGACGCCTGGTCGAACCCGTACTCCTGGGCAAGACGCTGGTGAATCCGGCGGGCGGTGTGCTTCTGCTTGCGCGGGGCGGTCGTGTCCTCCCGCAGCATCTCGTCGATCCAGCCCTTGGCCGGATCCAGAACCGTTGCCCTCGGGGCCCGTTCCTTCCTCGGCGGCGGGACCGCAGACGTCAAGGCCTGCCGCACCGTCCGCCGATGCACTCCGTACTTCTCCGCCAGAGCCCGCTGCGAAAGCCCCGGATCAAGACGCTTGTCCCTCCGAATCGCAGCGAACAGCTCTGTCCGCGACAAACCCATCCCGGCCTCCCGACATGACCGTGATCAAGGAACACGGCCTCCGACATGACCGTGATCGACGCACAAACCCTGCCGCCGCCGCGCAGACAGGGCAGTGCATTCACTCCATAGAGGGCACGTCGCGAAACGCCGCCCCACAGGTGGAGCCAGATCAACTTCGTACGTCGTGGAGCCACTTTCAGTGCGTGCGGTGGAGCCCATTTAGGTGCTTACAAACACGCGCCGAAATCGACGCCCTCGCCAAGCCCCGGCCACCCCACCAGCTGCGCGCAACGCCCGGCTGGCCGCCCATCCGTGTACCGGGCCAGCCCGGCCGGTACCTCACGTACACCGAAGCCCACCAGGAGGCCGCATGAGCGAGCCCAACGCGCGGCCCGCGGCCCTGCACTCCGTACCACCGCCCGAGGATGAAATCTGGTGGGGCGACGTCGAGCCCCCCGACGACGAGGCGGCAGACCAGACCGCCAGCCCTGCGCGCGACGGAGACGGCAGCCTCACGGACGCCGTACTCGCCGAACGGATCACCGCCAAACTCCTCGACGGCCGCTTCTGCTGGGCCTCCGGCCTCGGCTGGATGCGCTGGGACGGCAAACGCTGGAACCGATGCGACGAAGTCTCCGTCATCGAGGTGGTCCGGCAGCACATCGTGGAAGAGGTCAACCGCGAGCTGCCCAAGGTCGCCTAGGACTGGCGGGCACGCGCCGCGCTCACCAGCCTCCTCGGTAAGAGCCGCATCAGCGCCGTCACATCCCTGACGCGCGGCATCGTCGAAGTAGCCGCCGACGCGTTCGACAGCCACCCCGACCTGCTCAACACCCCGACCGGGATCGTCGACCTGCGCACGGGCGAGCTGTCGAAGCACGACCCGGCCAAACTCCTCACGGAGATCACGTCAGTCGGATACCGGCCCGGGGCGCGACACCCCGACTGGGACGCCGCGCTCAAGGCCTGCCCCGGGGACTGCCAAGCCTGGTTCCAGATCAAGGTTGGCCAGGGGCTCACCGGCTACATGACGCCCGACGACACCATGGTGCTGCTCAAGGGCGGCGGCGAGAACGGCAAGTCCACCGTGATGGGCACCCTGATGGAGGCGGCCGGCAGCTATCACGTCCTCGTCTCCGACCGGGTCCTCATGGCCGATCCGGGGGCGCACCCCACCGAGCTGATGGACTTCCGCGGTGCACGCCTGGCCGTCGCCGAGGAACTGCCCGAAGCCCGGCGCATGTCCGTGAAGCGCCTGAAGGACGCCGTCGGCACGCCGAGGATGAAGGCCCGGTACATCCGGCAAGACAGCGTCGAGTGGGAAGCCACGCACTCGCTGTTCCTGTCGACGAACTACCTGCCCGTCATTGAGGAGACCGACCACGGCACGTGGCGACGGCTGCAACTGCTCTCGTTCCCGTACAAGTTTCTCAAGCCCCACGACGAGCCGACCGGAGCCCCGAACGAACTCCGTGGCGACCCCGGCCTACGCCAGCGGCTCAAAGAAGGCAGGGAACAGCGGCAAGCCGCCCTCGCCTGGGCCGTCGAGGGCGCCAAGCTCTGGTACGCCAACCAGCGTGGGCTGCCCGAGCCGCCGAAGCGGGTCGCTGAGGACACCCGGAAGTGGCGAGCCGAGTCAGATCTCATCCTCGGCTACTGGTCCGACCGCCTCGTGCCTTCCCACGACCACCACGTCACGTCGCAGGACCTGCTGGACGACTTCACGAACTGGCTGAAGGACCACAACCACCAGAAGTGGTCAGACAAGACGTTCGTCTCCCGCTTCGGCAGCCACGACGAGACCACCCGACATCGAGTCGAGAAGCGCGTGCAGCGGCTCGGCTCCGGACTCTCACGGCCTCCCGTCAACGAGTCCTGGGGTGAGCCTCCACGGGCCACGCCGATGCGTTATACGGCGTGGCTCGGCGTGCGGTTCCGCGCCGCGGCCGATGATGAGGCGGAGGGAGGCGAGGACAAGAGCGGCAGCAACGAGAGAGCCGCCTGACCTGCGGTTTCGTTGACGTGGCAAGGGTGGCAAGGCCGTTCTGACGACGGCCCTATATAGGAAAACCCCGTTCATCGGAAAACCCTTGCCACCCTTGCCAGCACCCGCAAAACAAGATCACCAAAGCCCCCCACTTCCTCCCGTTGCTGCCCTCTCTGGCAGCCAGCACAGACCAGGAGTCACCGTGAAATTCACCCCGGGAAGCGCCATCTCCGTCACCGCCGCGCCCCACGGCAGCTTCGTAAAGATCGCCCCCGACGACATCAACAAATGGTCCGTCGTCGCATGGTCCGTCGTCTGCCGCGACGTCGACGAGGACGGGCGCATGGACACCGACGTGCAGCCGGTGTTCGTCGTCAACGGCCACGCCTACACCACCTCGGATTGGTACCGCACGGAAGGACCGGAGCGCGGCATCACGGTGCTCGGGCCATGACCTCCCACATAGACGCCCAGGTGCAGGCCGCCATAGCCGCGGTGAGGAACAAGCGGCAGCAGCGGAGGCAGCAGCGGGCCGAACTCGACGCCAGCCGGCAGGCCGGACTCGCTGCCCGCAAGGCCGCCAAGCTCCGGCGCCAGCCGCAGGGCGCGGAGACTGTCAGGTTGGCAGTCTCGGGGCAGAGCCCCAAGGTCGGCACCGACCGTGGGGCAGACGCAACGGTTGAGGAGGACAGGCTGTCCCCGGCAACCGGCAGCGGCCGGCGCCGGGCGTCCCGTACCCGCTGCGCCGTCTGCGACCGCCCCCTCAAGGCCGGCCGGGCCTGCGCCTGCGGCTGCGGCGCCCAACTGTGCCGAGCCCGCCACATCCCTCCGTGCACGGACGTCCACGGCGGACAGTGCCCCAACCTCGACCTCCCGGAGGCGTCGTGACAGACAAGCCCGACACCCCCAAGCCCGAGACCAACGGCCAGCGCATGAACCGGCTCATCCGGCAGGCGCCCCGCCGCACCACCCGGCGGCAGATGGGCGACAGCATCCGCGGCACCTGGGCCAAGACCACCGACATGGAGAACCGCCGTGACTGACCGCCTGCCCTGCCCCCAGCTGTACACCGGCCACGACAACGGGCACTACACCCTGCCCGACGACGTCGTGAAAGCCCGCGACACGCACGTCGCCGCTGCGGCCATGCCCTGGCCCGAGCCGCCCCGCAACGCCTGGCAGACCGTCCAGGACGTCGCCGTGGCCACCGCCGACGCCCTCCACGACGGCACCAAGCTCCCCGACGTCGCCGCCATCGAACAGGCCCGCCAAGCAGAGCGCATCTACCAAGACGCCCTCGACATGATGGGCGCCGTACTGGAGACCACCAGCAGCCGCGTCAAGTCCGCCCTGCGCACCCACGCGCCCGCCATCCTCACCGCATGCCTGCGTCCCGCGCTCGACGAGACGTGGACCGCGTACAAGGACGCACACGCCGTCCTCATACAGCACGGGCAGACCGAACCGCGCCACCTCCTCGACGCGCCCGCCAAAGTCCACAAAGCCTCCGACACCTGCGACCAGCTCGCCGCACGGTACGAGGCCATCGCCGCCGCGCGCGGCGAGATGTGGCTGCAGCTCGGCATCCGGTGCGACGCCGACCCGACCGGCAAGTACACGCTCCTGCGCAACCACCACGCGCTGCACCCGACGAGGTGGGCCAACGCCCGCACGCCATGGCACGGCCTGTCGACGCGCCAGTACCTCAACTGGATGGCGCAGCACGGCGGACAGCTGTGGATGCCGACGCCGCAGGAACAGTCCAAGGCCGTCGACGACGAGGCCGAGGTCGGCAACCCCATGCGCCGGGCCGCCGGCTTCTGACCAGACCCGGCGTCAAGGTCACCCGAAGCGGGCCCGTAGGCCTACCCGCCCAGGGATCCATGGCCGGAGAGCGAGCCTCTTTCCTCGCGCAGACCCGGCCAGCGCCACGGCGGCCCGCAGCGCCCACCCGGCGCGCGGGCCGCCAACACACAGCGTGACCAGCAGCGATGCCACCCCCGGGGGAGGCCCCCCTCCCAAGATTCGACAGGGACCGCCGGGGAGGTGGCTGACCCCACGAGCATTGCTCGACTGATCGTTTTTGGCCCGGGCCCCGCCGGGCTTGTCGCAAAGAGTGAGGTAGTCATGGAGGCAGTGGAGCCCCCGGAGGGCCTGGCCGACGCCGGCCGTGCCCTGTGGCTGGAGGTGGTCGGCGAGTACGAGTTGGCCCCGGCTGAGTTGGCGTTGCTGGCGCAGGCATGCCGCACGGTGGACGAGGCGGAGGCGATCGGCGCGGCCATCGCCGGCGGGCCGGTGGTGGTGAAGGGCAGTACGGGCCAGCCGCGGGTGTCGGGCCTGTTCGCGGAGGCCCGCGCGCATCGTGTGGTGCTGGCGAAGCTGCTGGAGCAGCTGGCGTTGCCGGACGAGGGCGAGGAGGTGGGGAAGACGCCGAACCAGCTGCGGGCGTCGAAGGCCGCGGAGGTGCGCTGGTCGTTGGAGAGGCGGCGTCGTGGCACGGCGTAGGCGGTCGGCGGCGCCCCTGGTGGAGATGGAGCCCCCGCAGTGGCTGTGGCAGTTCCGCCGGAGCGATCCGCAGTGGCGCCGTGAGGGCGACGGCGGCCCGGACGCTGATTGGGCGCGAGCTGAGGTGCGTGCCCGCGCGCGGTGGTCGGCGGCTGCCCAGGAGTGGCTTGACGAGCGCGACTTGGCGCTGTGGCCGTACTTCCGCGGCACCTGGCAGGAGTTCAAGCGGGTCGAGCG